>CAYZWQ010000007.1:0-33202 GCA_964481355.1 uncultured Chitinophagales bacterium | reverse complement strand
CACGCATCGGCATCCAAAGAGGCACCCGAGCCATGGAAGCAGCGTTTGGCCGAGCTGGCGAACCATGTCGGCATCCGTCGCATCGTGCAGATGGCCGAGTCTGCCAGGGTAACCGTTCCCATGACTGCCGGATGGCTCAAGCCCATCATACTGCTTCCAGTCGGTATGCTCACCAACATGCCTCCGGCACATGTCGAGATGATCCTGCTTCACGAACTCAGCCATATACGCCGCCACGACTACCTCATGAACGTGCTGCAGGGCATGATCGAGATCGTGTTCTTCTTCCACCCGGCCGTCTGGTGGCTCTCCGACGGCGTGAGAATCGAGCGCGAGCATTGCTGTGATGACCGTGTGCTCAGCGTGAAGGGCGATTCACTCGCCTACGCAAAGGCGTTGCATTCCGCTGCGTCTGCAATCAAACCCAAGGGTGCTCTCTTGGGATCCATAGTGCCGAAAACCGGCCTGGCCGCAACAGGCGAGAACGGCGAACTACTCGAACGCATCCACCGAATACTGAACAAAGAAATGAAAAACACCATCCACTCCACCCGATTCACCGCCAGCACCGTCATGGTGGTTGGGCTCTGCCTCTTCCTGATGTTGGCCCCGAACACGGCAAAAGACACAGCCGACCAGCAAAAGGCCTCTGTCGTACAGCTCGAAGCGTCCCCGGCCATGCCGCAGACCTCTGACAGCTGGGCGCGCACCGATACGGTTCCACCTAAAAACCGCGAGGTCACCATTCCTCCGATGCCGCCAATGCCAAGCATCCCGACGCCCGCCGTTGCGCCACCCATGCCCGACACACTGCGTTTGGCCGAGTTAAGCCGACAGATGCAGGAATTGACCAGTCGGATGATGAACTCCATGACAAACTTCGACGAGGCAGAATTTGAGAGGAAAATGGCCCAATTCGAACGCGAGATGGAGCGACTGGCCGAACGCATCGAACGTGACGCCACAAAGTGGTCAGAGAAGCATGAGCAAGACCTCGAGCGCTGGAGTGCCGCCTACGAGAAGGAAATGGAGGTTTGGGCCGAGCGTTATGAGAAAGAAATGGAAACGAAGATGAACACGAAAGAGTGGAAAGATTGGGAGAAGTCCATGGAGGCATGGGGCGAATCGTTCGGAAAAGACATGGAAGCTCTGGGAAAAAAGCTCGATGAAGACTACTCCGAGCAAATGAAGGAGTTTGGGCTGTCGATGGAGAACTTCGGCAAGTCGATGGAGGCCTTCGGCAGCAAGATGGGGGAATGGGGCAAGCGGATGGCCGAAATGGAGGCGGAGATTAAGCGGGAACTCGTCCGCGACGGCATCATTCGCAGCGAAGACCAAACATTCAGCATCAAAATGACTAAGGATGCCATGTTCGTCGACGGAAAAAGATTGTCTGACGAACAGACCGAAAAGTACCGCGGCATCATTAAAAAGTACAATAACGGCGCATTCAACATGAAAGACCTCGAATTCAACCTGCAGATCAACAACTGACCCGATGCACCGATGCTCCGATGCTCCGATGCTCCGATGACATCGCTCTTGACTAAGATTTCCGTGCGTCGTATCTTGATGTTCTACGCTGGATGCTTAGCTCAGTTGGTTTAGAGCATCTGCCTTACAAGCAGAGGGTCGGGGGTTCGAATCCCTCAGCATCCACTCAGTTATAAAAGCCTTGCAACACCATGTGTTGCAAGGCTTTTTTCGTTTGCCCTGCCACGTCCCAAACAGCCGCAACCGACCTGTCAATTGCGGCTAGAAGTGCAGAGCGAGAGGCAGTTGTGAAGTACCCCCAATAAGCATAAATTGAGGATATGTTTGACTAACAATGTGGTTTCAGGCGCCTCAGGCGAGGTGCCAATATCAAGAATCATCAAATCCCATTCCCTTATTGCCTACGCTCAATGACAGACACCGATATCGTCAAACAATACCTACGGCGAGGGTTCGGTTCCGGGTTGGCTTTATTTCGAGCTAACCTAAAAAATGCGCGTTTTGTCAGTGTCAATTTAAGTGGTGCCGACCTGACGCAGTCAAACTTGTCCGGAGCTAACTTCTCAGAATCAAATTTGAAGGGTGCACGATTCACGGATGCAAAGTTGGATGGCACCATGTTTGTGAATACGAATTTATGGGGTGCCGTGCTCAGCGGGGTCGATCTTTCGAAGTCGAACTTGATTGGTGCCATTTTGATTGGTGCATGGCTCGAAAGATCGAAACTGGCTGGACTGGACCTCACCGAGACCAACCTGACGGGTGCGCATATGGCGGGCGCCAACCTTCAGCGCGCCGACTTGAGCGAGGTCCACCTGAAGCACACAAATCTGATGGGCGCCAACTTCGCAGGTGCAAACCTTACAAGGGCCAACATCAGCCAGAGCAGCAAGGTGACCCTCGAAAAGGCGATCTTTCGCAAGGCAATCTTGACTGAAATCACCCTGAACGGTGCCGATTTGTGCGAGACCGTATTCAATGGGGCCAATTTGGAGGGTGCCATATTAATTAACGCGAATCTGGAGAAGACCACGTTCAACGACGCGGTGATGACGGGTGCCAATTTGGTTTCATGCAACCTCAGCGGCGCCGACTTCATATCAGCAAACCTGATTGTGGCCAACCTTGAAAATGCATACACTGACTCACATCCTGTCAACATGAGCAGTGCCAACTTGCTGGGCGCCATACTCAGCAATGCCAGACTTGATTATGCCGTCATGCAAAACACGGTGTTGGACAGGGCAGTAATGATGAACATCAGCCTTAAGAATGCCAATCTCCAGGGCGCTTCGTTCGACGGTGCCAACCTGGAGAACGCCGACTTGAGGGGCGCCGACCTGACGGACGCCAGCTTTCGGAATGCAAACCTGCGGTGTGCCATGCTCGACGGGGCCAATCTGCAAGGGGTCACATTGACGAACGCCACCTTCGACCAGGTTTCGATGAAAAACATCCAGAATACCGTCACCTGATTACAATCGGGCAACCGTTTCGGTATTATTGGTAAACAAGTGCCCATTTTTATGTAATTGAGTTCATGGAATCCTATAAACACCTCGAACAGACGTGGCGATGGTTCGGTCCGAACGACCCGGTTCCACTGTCGCATGTACGTCAGGCCGGAGCAACCGGAATCGTCACATCCCTGCACCATGTGCCCTATGGCGCGGCATGGTCGTACGACGAAATCGCCAAAAGACAGGGCGAAATCCAGTCGCAAGGTTTAAGGTGGTCGGTCGTGGAGAGTGTGCAGGTGCACAACGACATCAAGCTTCGTTCGGGCAATGTGAGTCAGTACATCGCCAACTACCGCGATACGCTTCACAATCTCGGAAAGGCCGGCATCAAGACGGTCTGCTACAATTTCATGCCAGTGCTTGACTGGAGCCGGACCAACTTGGATTACCCACAAAAAGACGGCTCGACGGCGCTGCGGTTCGACATGACCGAGTACGCCGCCTTCGACATCGGCATCTTGAAACGAAATGAGGGTCATTACCCCGACACACTTCGAGATCATGCGGAGAGGTGGTTGGCAAACGCATCAACCCACGACAAAGAGAAGCTTGAGAGGACGATGCTGGCCGGGTTGCCCGGCACGGACGAAGGATACACGCTCGAGGGGTTTCGGTCGCTGATACGGGCTTACGACGATCTGACAGCAGACGACCTACGAAGCAACTTGGTGCATTTTGTGAGTTCTGTCTGCGATGTCGCTGAAGAGCACGGCATCGTTCTGACGATCCATCCCGACGATCCCCCATTTTCCATCTTCGGACTGCCGCGCATCATGAGCACGGCAGATGATGTGCGTTACCTTCTAGAGAGCGTTCAATCACCATCAAACTGCCTGTGTTTCTGCACGGGGTCCTTTGGGGCAAGACCCGACAACGACGTCGCGGCAATGATATCCGAGTTTGCAGGCCGCGTAGGATTCGTGCACCTTCGAAATACCATCGGCGAAACTGACGGCAGCTTTACGGAGTCAGACCACTTGGATGGCGACACCGATATGTACGCCGTGATGGTCGAACTCCTCAAAGAGCAGCAGAAACGTGATGAACCCATCCCGTTCCGTCCGGACCATGGACACGTGATGCTCGACGATCTGGGCAAGAAGACCAACCCCGGTTACAGTGCCATTGGCAGACTTAGGGGCTTGGCGGAACTGAGGGGTTTGGAGCTGGGGATCATCCGATCCGGTGTACTGTAAGGCCGGGGAGGGCCGGAAGGCTTCCGCTTATTACAACAACTGTTAACATTTGGCGGGCTGGGCACACTATGGGATTATGATCCAACCAAATCATAACCCGTAGGAACCCTAGTGCCCAATGAAACAGTCTTGCAAAGTAGCGTTCATCTTGCTTAGTGCTATATGGCTAAATGCCGGCAGCCTTTTTGCACAAATCACCATCGACCGTTCTTTCTTTGAAGCGCAGCGTGGCAAAAGCTATTCCGCTCGCGAATTTAAGATCGACCTCACGTCCCAAAGTCAGGGCGTCTTGACCAACGTCAATTCCATTGCCGCCCAAGTTGGTGCAGGCAAAGTGTTCGACTTTAGGAACCTTCCGTTTCCATCTGAGCCGACCGCTTTCGGTACGATACGTTTTCTGGCCAACGGTGAGTCGCATCCATTCATGAGTGAGGCAATCACCAATAATGCCAACCTGATCGGCACTTCCGCTTGGAGCTCTTCACCCGACACAATAGTATGGTCTTACATGCAACTGACCAATACTTCGTTGTCGATTTTGGCGGCAGGTTTCACAAGAGAATCAGGGGGAAGCATCAACATCGGTCCGCTATCCACACTGGGGACAGTGACGGAACCGTTGCCACAATCGTTTGGTGCGGAATGGGAAGTGATCTTGAGCGATCTTGATATTCCTCCCATCAGGAGAACAACCAAAAGCTACACCACCATTGATGCATGGGGTACGCTGTTGCTGCCGGGCGGGCTCTCGGCAACAGCCCACCGGGAGCGTCTCGAGATCGAGGTGATTACGTACGTGAACGGACAGGAGTTTCCGGCCTTGGGCACGCCCCGAACGACGGTCGGCTACGCGTATCAAACCTTGGAGGGTCATTCGGTGAGCATCAATTATGAATTGGACCCCGACCAGAACAAGTATGTGCCAGAGGAAGTGAGCTACATATTGCAATCGATTCAGAATAGCACGTCTATACGTACTGAAACGACCGGCCTTCCGGAGGGCTTCAGCCTGTCGCAGAACTATCCAAATCCGTTCAATCCGTCGACAACCATCACCTACAGCATCCCATTTTCGGCGGACGTGGTCTTCAAGGTGTCCGATATGACCGGTAGGGTGGTCAAAAAATCGTCTTTTTCGAACATGCGCGCAGGCGACCACTCCTTCATGCTCGATGCTGAGGGCATGAGCTCGGGCGTGTATGTGTATTCCATTGAGGCAGGCGGTTACACCGCAACAAAAAAGCTAACGCTCATTAGATAGTCGGATCGAAAACACCTCAGTGAAGCCTCGCTGCCTAACAGGCAGTGGGGCTTTTTTTTTGGAAAATTTCACAAATAAATGATCTTATTTAATAATATTTGTCGTAATTATGATGAAACAATTCAGACTTGGAAGCTGAGACTGCCATTAACCACCCAGCTAGTTCCGTCTGACAATCGTAATATTGGGAAACACACATGTATCGGAACTCTCTCATTGCCGTCATCTTTGCGCTGTTCTTTGTGCAAAATGCGTATTCACAGCTTGTCATCAACCGGCAGGCCTTTGAGTCTGCCAGAGGCAAGACCATGACCCAGTCAACATTTGAAATCACCGGCGAGGCGGTGCCTGTCGAGACTGTTGAGTCCATCATCGCCATCTCTGGGGCCAACAGGACGTTTGATTTCAGCAACATTGCCTTCCCGAGCGACAGCGCGATAGTCACTCGGTCCTACGTTCTCAACCAGGGAGAGGCTCATCCATTCTCGGACGACAACCGTGTGGCTGCCGCAAACTACATCACAAGGGTGGAATTCTTATCGGATGTAGGTCTTGAGGGCCTCGTCTATTCCTATGCCATCCTGTCCGACGATTCCCTCACGACGGTCGCCGTCGGATTCATCGATCTGGAGACGGACGAAAAGGAGTTGGAAACATTCGAAGACGTCGGCTTCAGCCTGTCTGAACCCCTCCCACAGCAATATCAGTCGCAATGGACCGACGTGTGGACGATCGAAGTCGCTGGATTCGTGCTCACTACGACCGAATATTATCACATTGATTCATGGGGCACCCTCAAAGTTCCTGGTGGCAAGACGGCATCCGCACTGCGTATGAAAGTGGACACAGAAGTGACAAGCACCCTGCAAATTCCCGGAATTGGTCAGGAGCGCAGACCCGAGTCGTACAATTACATGTCGATGGACGGCATTACTGCATCAATTTCGTTGGAATACGACGAAGAGTCGGGCGATGTTGTGAACTACATGGTCATGTATTCGACTTCGGGATCGACGCAGACTTCCATTGGAAGGGATCGGGTTGACCTTCCAGACGGTTTCGTTCTGTCACAAAATTATCCAAATCCTTTCAACCCGACCACGACCATCGAATTCAGCCTGCCATTCACCGCCGACGCAACCATCAAGGTATATGACATGACCGGTCGCGTGGTGTCGACCATCAACATGCCCGGGACGACCGCAGGATCACATTCCGTCCAATTTGATGCAACAAATTTGAGTTCAGGCGTTTATTTATATCGATTGGAAGCCGGCGGATTCGCCACCTCCAAGATGCTCACGCTGGTCAAATAGTCCTCCGACTTTGTTGGCGGGGTAGAGCTTTCGCACGAAATATGCTACCTTCTTAGGGCAACGGGGCACGATATTCCGATCCGCTCCGTTGCCCTTTTTCCTAATCCTCTCCTCATCCTTTCCTCACTCCCCATCCCTCAATCCTCTCCTCATTCCCCAATCCTCACCCCTCATTCCTCCATCGTGCTACTATCACCCGAGTTACTGCATCGAATCGCCCCTCTCGAGCTCAAGGCACGTCAAATTGTCGAGGGGTTCATAACGGGTTTGCACAAGAGTCCATATTATGGATTCAGTGTCGAGTTTGCCGAGCATCGCCCATACAACCCGGGCGACGAACTGAAGCACATCGATTGGAAAGTGTACGCAAAGTCTGACCGTCACTATGTGAAGCAATACGAGGAGGAGACAAACCTCAGGTGCACCGTACTGCTGGATGTAAGCTCGTCGATGCACTTCAAATATTTCGGTACTTGGACCAAGCTCCAGTATGCCACCCACTTCGGTGCGGCGCTGCTGTATCTGATGCATCGTCAGCGCGACGCATGTGGCCTGGTCACTTTCGATGACCAGATTCGTGGTTTCTGGCCCGCGAAGGCATCATATCGACATTTACAGCACCTTTTCATGCAGTTAGATCCGTTTGCCGTATCACCCGAGAGAGAGATCGAGCAGCGAAAGACGGCTTCTGCAAAGGTGATCCACGAAGTGGCAGAAAGGCTGCCGAGACGAAGCCTGGTCGTCATTCTGAGCGACCTCTTCGAGAACGTCGAAGGCCACGACGTGCTGCTTCAGTCGCTGAAACACCTCAGACACCGACATCATGAGGTGGTGCTTTTCCATATGTTGGAGAAGAAAAGCGAGCGAGAGCTTGATTTCCCCGACCGAAAATTCATGTTTCAAGACATGGAGACCGGCGCCGTGATGGATGTACGTCCTGTTCAAGTGCGCGAAGACTACAAGAAGCAAATTCACGAATACACCCACAAATTTCGTTTAGCCTGCAGCAACTCGAGAATCGACTACGAGGAGATCGACACCGAAGGGGCTTTCGATTTGGCGCTTCTGGCCTATCTGAACAAGCGTCGCCGACTTGGGTGACCTTTTGTAGATTCATTTCCTCTGCTTCCGCAGAGCCTGCTCCAACAGGTATTCGATCTGTGCGTTGACGCTGCGAAGCTCCGCATCAGCCATCTTTGCAATGGTGTCCGCCAGTTCCGGCTTGATGCGGAGCAGGATCTGCTTACGCTCCTGTTTTTCGCGTGCCATGGTTCAGTCCCGTCAGTTATGCAGCGTTCCTGTGTTGATTACGGGCTGAGCTTCCGTCTCACCGCACAAAACGACGAGCAAATTTGAGACCATGGCGGCCTTTCTCTCTTCGTCGAATGTGACGATGTCGAGATGCGACAACTCCGTAAGGGCCATTTCGACCATGCTTACTGCACCCTGCACGATTTTCCGTCTTGCAGCAATGATGGCTTCAGCCTGCTGGCGACGCAACATGGCCGAGGCGATTTCTGGCGCGTAGGCAAGGTGCGACAACCGTGCCTCCTCAATCAATACGCCGGCCTTTTTCAGACGATCCTGTATCTCTATGAGCAATGCCTCGCTCACTTGGTCGCTACCGCCCCTGAGGGTGACTTCGTCGTCTTCTCCCTGGTCGTATGGATAGATGGAAGCGAGATGCCTCACGGCCGCCTCGCTCTGAATTTTCACGAAATTGGAATAATCGTCGACGTCAAACACCGCCTGGGCCGTATTGACTACCTTCCACACCACGATGATTCCAATTTCGACCGGGTTACCGCGCTGGTCGTTGACCTTTAGGACCTCACTGTTGAAGTTGCGGAGGCGTAACGATATGTGGGTCTTCGTATAAAATGGATTGGCCCAAAAGAATCCGTCCGTTATAACAGTGCCGATATATTTGCCAAACAGTACCAACACCTTGGCATTGTTCGGTTGCACCGTGAAGAAACCTGTGCTAAGTATCAGAAAAAGAAAGAGCGTTATCGCGCCCGTGACAAACATCTCTTCAAACAGAGCGTAGATGCCCCCTACCAATAATGCCAACACCACCACCAACATGGTCCATCCCGAAATGGGAGATGCGGTTTTTTCAGCAGTCATAAGTATCTCCTGAATTGATTCTTGAGTGATTCTGTATATCAAAGTGATATCACTTACCCGTCTCTTATTCGATTACATTATCGGATAGTTTCACTTTGACGAAAACTTTCGATCTCTGCATTTCCGTATCTTTTTCCTTCATCCTTCATCCTTCATCCTTCATCCTTCATCCTTCATCCTTCATCCTTCTCCTCTTCCTCTTCCTATCCTTCTTCTTTCGTCTTTCTTCTTTCTTCCTTCATGAACCTTTACACATCGCTCTCCCAAATTCCATTTCGTGTCGACGACCTGCCACGGATGCCGCTTCCCCAAAGGGTTCTAATGGTCGACCCGCAGTATTTCGATGTCGAATATGTGATCAACCCACACATGGAGGGCCATATCGGCGGGGTCGACAAGAGTGAGGCTCGCAGACAGTGGCAGTCAATGCACGACACCCTCAAAAAGGTAGGAATGGAAGTGCATGTGATCGATGGTCAGCCGGGTTTTCCCGACATGGTGTTCTGCGCGAATCAAAGCCTGCCCTGTCTGCGCGGCGACGGCTCAAAAGAGGTGGTCATGAGCATTATGCATGCGGACCAGCGCAAAGGTGAGGTACCCTTTGTCGAGGCATTCTACCAGTCGATGGGATACACGATCCACCATTTGAATGCCCATGAGATCGCCGACTTTGAGGGTATGGGAGATGCACTTTGGCACGCTGGTCGGAGGCTTATATGGGGTGGATACGGGTACCGCAGCAGCCTGTCGGCTTACGAGGCTGTGAGCTCTATCCTGAATGTTCCCATCATTGCACTCGAGCTCGTGGATCCGTCCTTTTATCACCTTGACACCTGCCTTTGCATCCTCAACGAATCGAGTGCGCTGTACTACCCAGCCGCGTTCACTCCGGAAGGAGTCCACATTTTGAAGTCGTTCTTCTCAAATCTGATCGAGGTTGGGGCGGACGAAGCCATCAACGGCTTTGCATGCAACGCACTGTGTCCTGACGGAAACAACGTGCTCATCCACAAAAACCTGAATGTGGTGAATTCCGCACTTGAGTCATTGGGATTCAGCGTCCATGAAATCGACACTTCCGAATATCTCAAAAGCGGCGGCTCCGTCTTCTGCATGAAGATGATGCTATGGTGACCCTATAGCGCAAAAATTCGGTTCACGTTGAATCCGAATCGGAAGAGCGGCTTTTCGTCGAAAAAGGGTTCGAAGTTGTACGCCATGATGTAGTGCTCCGTATGAAAGGAGCTTGTCGTGAAAAACATTTGAAACACATGCCCTCCAGTCTCGAGGTCAATTCCCAAAGCAACCGGGAGGGACAGGCTTTCGGGTTTGTCGAGAATGGGGATGGTTTCAAATGTAAATGCCACGCGGTCGCTCGTCTTATATCGACCGGCAATCCCCAAAGCGATCAGATTCTGCTGTTCTTCGAGCACTGGACGCACAAAATAGCCCACCATAGGCGACACTTGCAGACTTAAGCGGTCGGAAAACTTGCGTGCAACCATGAGCATTCCCAAGTATCCCATCTTATCGGAAATACTCGGGTTGGATGTGAACCTGTTTGGAATGGTTTCGATGGAGACACTCCCAAGTGCTGCGATAGAGACGGGAGTCGATTCCAATTTTTGGTGCATAAACGTCCATTTTACGCGGGTGTCGACCACCTTGAGGCTGCTCGTGCGACCAATCCCGACAGAAATGTCGTCCGTCACTCCATAGTCCAACCCAAGTCGCACATTGGCGCCGTTGTCGATGCCAAAAAATGTGTCTATGCCGCCACTTACCGATCCGTTGAACGTATGTAGAATGCTCATGTGCAGTTGGTGCTGTCCTATCTGCTTCACAGAGTTCAGACCAATTACCTTCGGTGCCTTGAAGATGTCGTCGACGTTGCGGTCCGATTTCACTAGCCTTCGCTCAAGCTGGGCTCGAGTGGTGACAGGGAGCACCATAATCAACAACATCATGCATAAAAAGGATCGCATCATTGTCAACCTTTCAATTTGAGGGTGGCCTTTATGGTTACATCTTGGGAATCGGCCAGTTTTAGAAACATGATTTTTGGAATTTCAATGTGATGATCACTCAACAGGACGGGCCAATTTGCTTCAATGAACAAGGTATCACCGTCATGCAACAACCGTCCTTGAATGGTCCGCTGCTTTTGCACACCATGTAGGGTGAACAATCCTGAAACGATCACGTTCTGTGTATCTTTGACACTAGCGTTGAACCCGTTCAGCTTACCTACAAACTCTGCAAATGGAAATTTCTTCGTTTCGAGATAGGATTCACGCATATGTTCGTCACGCAAAGAAATACCAGTTTTGATGGTATTCAGGTCGATGTAGAAATCAACGTTGCCTGTTGCAAGGTCTATGAGCCCGTTCAGGTTGTTCGACGCTCCAGTGAACGTCTCGATGCTGGCGCGTGATACAAACTCAACGTAACCGTTTGTTGTCTGAAATTGTTGGGCCGAGGAACGTGCACTGCAAAAAAGCAGGAATGCGAGCGCAAGTCCACTGCCTCGGGAACGAAGGTTCACGGCGGCACCTCGTCAGTTTCTTGAAATGGTGACGATATTCCCGCTTCTGCTTACACCCAGCACCCTCAAGGGGGTCACCGCGGGGCCTACCACCACTTGGCCCCCGGTGCTGAATTGCGACCCATGGCAACCACATACCAGGCGCTGATTACTGAACGACCAACTGGTCGTGCACTGCTCATGGGTGCAGACGTTGGTAAAGGCTCGGATAGTGCCATTGTCGTTGATAGCCATGGCCCCACCCGCAACAATCAAAAGAAAGCCGCCGTTTGAGTTCAGCACTGCACCGCCGCTCTTGGTCAAGTCTATGATGATGTTATTCGGATTGATGGTGATGCCATTGTCGCCGCCCGTGCCCGGATTGCCTGTGTCAGGGCCCGCGACCTCCGTCGAATCGCATGAAGTTACGGTCATCCCCATGCCCATGAGCAGAATGATGGAGCAGCCTGCTTTCTTCAGAAAGTCCCGCCTTGAAAGTTCGTCCATACAGCCCCCAGTAAGTTTTGAAAAATGTTGTTGTTAACATATTTAGTTTATAACGTACATTTAGTAAATCAAAATTTTTTATTGGGGTTTATAAAAAAATTAATGCAACAGGATTTTAAACTATAAAAGATTAAGTTTGGGCAGATTCTTGATGATACTTTCCCTCTGGGGTTCGAGCCAGTTCGGCAGTCGTACGCCCGAACCAAGTGTTTCGAATGTCTCGTCAGTCATAAATCCAGGGACGTCCGTTGCCACCTCGAAGAGTATGCCACCAGCCTCACGGAAGTAGATCGAATGGAAATACTGTCGATCTTTTACATCCGTTCTGTGCCCGGTCATGTCTGCCAGCTTCGTCAGGAATCGAGCTTGGGTATCGTCGTCGGGCGTGCGAAACGCCACGTGGTGCACCGTGCCGGAACCGGGTCGGCCACGTTGGTCCGAACCGATGATGTCAATGTAGGTTCCATGTCCGCCGTCGCCAGCTTCAAGCCGGGTGATGCCTCCCTCTATGCCTACGAAACGGTATTCCATAAGCTGCTCCAGTAGTTCTCGAGTCGATCCTGGATTCCGGGAATCCAACAAGACAGAGCTGAATCCGCGAATCGCATATTCTGCTGGAATTCCGTTGCCCTCCCAGCTCGCACGGTCGTCGTTGTCATTTGCAACGAGCTCCACACCGAGGCCGTCGTGGTCATGAAAGCGCAGCACACCATCGCCAAATCGGGTAAATACTGGCTCCGTGCGATATCCAAGCTCACCGAGACGGTCTTCCCACCAACTGAGGGATTTTTCTGGCACTGAGTAGGCCGTGTAGGTCAACTGACCGCTTCCCAACGAACCCTGCTGCATTTCGTCGAAGGGGAAAAAGGTGATCACACTTCCAGGTTCACCCTTTCCCGTACCCATGTAAAAGTGATAGACATCGGGTGCATCGTAGTTCACGGTAACCTTCACCAAACGTAACCCCAGGTCCTCGGTGTACGTCTTCAGGTTCCGATTGGCATTGGTCACCATGGCTGTTACATGGTGAATTCCGGTGATAAGTGGATGTGTCATAATATTTCTCCCAAAAAAAAAGCTGCCGGAATCGTCATCGACCCACGGCAGCATATGATTCAGTGCCCGCGGGGGTTTAGTTGGCTTTTACAAGCTGCACGTTCAGGATGATCTCCACGTTGTCGCTAACAACGTTCACACCCTCAACCATGGCTCCCCAGCTCAGACCGAAGGTCTTGCGGTTGATGGTTGCTGTGGCCTTAACGCCCGTGCGAAGCTCTCCTCCCATGCCGACAAGCTTGCCTGCATGCACGGCGTCGAACACGACCGACTGGGTGACGTCGCGGATGGTCAGGTCGCCCGTGATGGCATATTTGTCGCCATTTTTGACGATGGAGGTGCTTTTGAAGGTCATGGTCGGGAAAGCTTCGGCATTGAAGAAATCGTCCGACTTCAGGTGGCCGTCGCGCTGGGCATTGTTCGTGTTGATGCTGTCGACGTTGACAACGGCCATGATGCTGCCACCCTCAAGTGTTTCTTCGACGGTTTCGAGGGATCCCTCATAGGTTTGAAAGTCGCCGGTAACGTCGAAGAAGCCCATGTGCTTCACCTTAAACGTCACATTTGTGTGGGCGGTGTCTACATTCCAGAGTGTCGTGGCAAGGGTTGAAGTGCTCATATCGTAATTATGTTGGGGTTGTGTTGGTGTGTTGAAAGAATTATTTGTTGTAAACAACTAATGTTAAGAACAATAATTGTGATTGTCAAGTTCCCTGCTTACCTTCCAAAACAAAAAATAATTTTCTAGGCTTCACAATGGGATTCGACGAAGAAATCAAACAGACCAAGAAAATCAGCGAGTACCAGAAAGGGATTGCCAACCTCGTACTGACCTACAACCATGTTGTAAACCAGTTGGAGGACTTCATTGGCGAATACGACCTCACGCTGCCCCAGTACAATATCCTGCGCATTCTTCGCGGCCAATACCCCGCACCGTCGACGAACAACTTGATCAAGGAACGCATCATTCACAGAAACAGCGATGTAACACGCATCATTGACCGTCTGATCAGCAAGGGCTTGGTTGAACGTTCTGGCTGCTGCGACGACAGGCGCAAGGTCGACATTTTGATCAGCGAGGAGGGATTGCGCATATTGAACGAAATCGACAGCCGTATTGAGGTTGTCGAGAACCTTCTGAGCGGGCTCGATCAACGCGAGGTCGCCGCGTTCAATAATTTACTGGACAAGATCCGTACCGTATAAACGGCTCAAAGGATCAGCATCGCGTCGCCGAACGAAAAGAAACGGTATTCGTTTTTGATGGCGTGGGCATAAATGCGCATCATCTCCTCGTAGCCGGCGAACGCTGCCACCAGCATCAAGAGCGTGCTGCCGGGCAGGTGAAAGTTTGTGATCAGGGCATCGACGCCCTTGAACGCATACCCCGGAGTGATAAAGATGTCGGTACTGCCGGCACTACGTTGGTACATTCCGTCAACGATGGCCGACTCGAGCACGCGCACACTGGTCGTGCCGACGGCCACACGATATGAGGCCTTGTTCAATGAATCGGCAGCTTCGTCCGAAATGGAGTAAAGCTCGTGATGCATCTTGTGATCGGCAATGTCGTCGACTTTCACCGGTGCAAATGTTCCGAGCCCCACGTGCAGTGTCACTTCACTGATATTGTGCCCTGCCTTTTTGATGGCAGCCAATAGTTCGTCCGTGAAATGCAATCCTGCCGTCGGTGCCGCCTTGCTTCCCTCGTCGCGGGCATAGACCGTCTGATATTTATCGGCCAATTCTTCGCCGGCCGTTATGTAGGGTGGGAACGGGGTGTGCCGGCAACGCTCGATGGAAGGATCGTCCAATGGGATATTGAAACGGAGCGTCCGAAGTCCGTCGTCGTGCACGTGCTGCACCGTGGCGACGACCCCGTCGCCCAAATCGACATCCTTTCCAAGCTTGAATTTTCGACCCGGCCGCACCATGGCTTCCACCACACGGTCGTTTACCCTCTGCACTTCAAAGATCTCTATGTTACCGAACAGGAGGCGGGCCTTTTCCACCTTGCTGTTGTTCACAACGAGGGTTGAGCTGTTGGGAAGGAACTTTAGTATCTCGAAGAATCTCGCATCGATGATCTCTCCAGTGCCCCGGTCGAACACAAGCAGCCTGGAGTGGTCGCGCGGATCGGCGGGGGTCTGTGCGATCAAATGCTCGGGCAGATCGAACTGAAAGTCGGATAACTTAGACGGAAGCGACATGTTGGCCATTTACTTGTGTTGCTATTCCTTTGAGTGGAGGCGTATATTCGGTCATTTCAAACACACTGCCAATTTCTATGCCCATTTTGCACTCAGTCTTTTTCTACTTCAAACCCGAGGTGTCATCCGTAGCCATTGAGTCCCAGCGCGTGGCCATCGTAGAAGATTTATCCAAAATCGATGCTGTTGACCAACTGTGGGCAGGTGGACCCGAGGGCATTGAGCGCGACGTGGTCGACAATGCCTACGGCACGAGTCTGCACATCATTGTCGCCGACCGCGACGCGCTGCAGCGGTATCAATCCGACCCGATCCACCTCGATTTTTTGGCAAGGCACAAAGCGTATTGGACTGGAATCAAAGTGTACGACACCCGAATTTGAGTCAGGCGCATCGTAAATAAAAAAGGCCTGAACCGAATAGGAACAGGCCTTTTTTGTACGCCCGAGAGGAGTCGAACCTCTAACCGTCAGATTCGTAGTCTGATACTCTATCCAGTTGAGCTACGGGCGCATCCTTGGTGTAGGACGATAAAGATAGTGCTTTCTTGCGAGGAAAGCAACATGGGGCCCCAAATTCGGGGCCCCAGTCATGCTGACCGTTTCTAGTAGCGGTAATGCTCTGGCTTGAAGGGACCCTCTGCTGGGATACCCAAATAATCGGCCTGATCTGCCGTAAGGGTTTCGAGTTCGACGCCAATCTTGGCCAAATGCAGGCGGGCGACTTTCTCGTCGAGCGACTTGGGAAGCATGTGCACGCCAAGCTCGTAGCGATCCGAGTGGTTCCAAAGCTCGATTTGGGCAAGCACCTGGTTGGTGAAGCTGTTCGACATCACAAACGAAGGGTGACCCGTAGCGCAGCCCAAATTGACAAGGCGGCCTTCGGCCAACAAATACAGGCGCTTGCCATTTTTCAGGTTATAGGCATCAACCTGAGGTTTGATGTTTGTTTTCTCGGCGTTCTTGTTCAGCCATGCAACCTGAATTTCGCTGTCGAAGTGCCCGATGTTGCACAAGATGGCCTCATCTTTCATCATTTGGAAATGCTCGGCGCGAATGACGTCCTTGCAGCCGGTAGCGGTCACAAAGATGTTGGCCTCGAGTGCCGCATCGTCCATGCGCTTCACTTCGTAGCCGTCCATGGCTGCCTGAAGTGCACAGATCGGGTCAATTTCGGTTACGATGACGCGTGCCCCATAGGAACGCAGGTTGGCGGCACTGCCTTTGCCAACATCGCCGTAACCGGCCACGACGGCCACTTTACCGGCAACCATGACGTCGGTAGCGCGCTTGATTCCATCAACCAGAGACTCGCGGCAACCGTAGAGGTTGTCGAACTTCGACTTCGTGACCGAGTCGTTGATATTGATGGCGGGAACCTTCAACTCGCCTTTTTCCATCATCTGGTAAAGACGATGCACTCCGGTGGTGGTCTCCTCCGAAAGTCCTTTGATACCCGAAAGGTATTGGGGGTAGCTCTTGTGAACCATGGAAGTGAGGTCGCCACCGTCGTCGAGGATCATGTTCAGCGGCTGTCCGTCGGGGAAGATGATGGTCTGCTCGATGCACCAGTCAAACTCCTCTTCGGTCATGCCCTTCCAAGCATAGACCGGAATACCGGCGGCAGCGATGGCAGCGGCGGCGTGATCTTGGGTCGAGAAGATGTTGCACGAGCTCCATGTAACGTCCGCCCCCAATTCGACCAATGTCTCGATGAGGACCGCCGTCTGGATAGTCATGTGGAGGCAACCAGCAATACGCGCGCCCTTGAGCGGCTTGCTAGGTCCATATTCTTCGCGCAATGCCATCAGGCCAGGCATTTCCTTTTCGGCGATTTCAATTTCTTTGCGGCCCCACTCGGCCAAGCTGATGTCTTTGACTTTGTAGGCCAGTCTTTCTTGGATCATGGTAGATAGGTAGGTTTCAGAAAAAATCTTATTGAAGTTGCGACTGAATGAGCTGAACCAGCTTGTCGTAGTTGGCATCCTCAGATCCCGACAAACCCAGTTCATGGCTATGGTAGCTGCCGTCTGGGCTCACGAAAATTTTGAAGGGGATACCTGGAACCTGAAGCTGGTTGGCCAAAAGCTCGCTGTCTTTCAGCCACACAAACGGGTACTCAGGGTTGGCATTGCGGAAACGTTCCACATCTGCATCCTGATCACTTTCACCGAGATTAACCGCAAGAACGACAAAATCGTTTGGATAATCTTTCATTGCTTTGCTCATCGAGGGAAATGCCTTCAAACACGGGGTGCACCAAGTCTCCCAAAAGTCGATCATGACGACCTTGCCCTTGAACTGGTCGAGGGTAACCGTGTTTCCTGCGTAGTCTTGGAAACTTGCTGTGCTAAGGACATTGCCGTAGTTCACCGAAGAACCGATACTTGCAGCACCTGGATCAGTCGGTCCAGCTTCGGTGGTTGAATCGGAAGGGGCTGTGCACGATGACATGATCATCGTCAACAAACCCATCAGAAGTAATTGTCGCATGAAAGCGTTGTTCAACATTCGTCACGATTTGTATATGTACAAGCTCTGAAAATACGCAGAATTATCGTTTAACTCTACTCTGGAACTCTGTTTGCAACCATACGCCTGTAAAATGCGACCAATGTGTCCTGTTTAACACCCCTTCTCCACATCACGTAGATAGCGGCAAATATGAGCTGCAATCGGATTGTGCCCTGTTCCAAATACCTTCGGGGCGAAGTTACGGCGGCCTCTTGCATGACCTGAAATTTGATTCCGGACGATCGTATCCTCCGGGTGAATTCGTTGTCCTCGAGAACTCTGTGGTCCGCTCGATATCCACCCAGCCTGTCAAATTCCTCTGCAAGAATGAACATGCCCTGATCGCCGAACCTCATGAAATCCATGTCGAAACGAGTGAGCCACCCATAAAACCTCAACATTGGAGACCGATGCCCGAAGCTGAGACGAAAGCATCCGGCACGATATCCGTTTTCGACTGCACGCTGCACGAAGGCAGTCCAATCGACGGGCAGCCGGGTATCGGCATGCACGAACATGAGCACGTCTCCGAGGGCCTCCTTTGCACCTTCGTTCATTTGGACCGCCCTGCCCGGACGTGCCGACCGGACGCACGACGCTCCCAATCGCCTTGCAATTTCGGCTGTATCGTCCTGACTGCCCCCGTCGACGACGATGATCTCCAACAGCAGGCCAAGCAGATCGTTTTCCCGGCAAGATTCGATCGTGGCTGCGATGTGCTCCGACTCGTTGAGAGCGGGGATAATGACGCTTATCTTCACATCAGTTGAGAACTGACTCCATGAACGATGAGCGTTCGAGATCTTCGACGGTATCGATATCGCCAAGGATGGGCAACTCGTACCACGAAAGCTTCGCTTCGATCATGGATTCGAGCGTCTGGTCGAAAAGCAACGGTGAGCTCCAACTCTTGTTTTCGAACAGTACACGGAATGGCGATTTTACACCGATCAGGTAGTATCCGCCGTCTTTCGCCGGACCGATCACGACATCGACTTCTTGAAGTTCTGCAAGTGCCCGATTCAGATGATCCAGGCTGAGCTTGGGGCAATCGCTTCCGATAACAATCACGTTCTCGAAATTTTCATCAAAGGTCTCCTCTATGGCATGGAGCAGCCTCTCACCCAAACTATCGCCAACTTGTAGGTGCTTCGAGCAAAATCCGATGTCCCACAAGTCAAATTCCGGAACAAAGTCGCTGTAGTAGACGCGAACTTTTGCATCCCATGCGGTGGCAACGGAGTGTGTGTAATTCAGAAGACCCATGTAGATCTCCAGCGCCTTTTCATTGCCAATTTGGGCGGCGAGTCGAGTTTTCACCTTGCCAAGTTCTGGGTTTTTTACAAAGACGATCAAAGCCGTCGATTGACTGACTGAACTCATGGGGTTCGTTTAGGTGTACAGTTCGTTGTATCTTACGGCTTTGCGAGTTGATTCTCAATGCAATCTGCGATTAAAGGAACAATTTCCTTCAATATCAACTCTAACAATACACTGAACGATCACAATCTTAGACACAGACAAATATGATTATGAGATATGGCACCATTCTGGCACTTGCTTGCCTGATGTTTATTTCGGTCTCCAATGCACAGGCGCAACCTAAGGGAAACGAGGGAGACAAGGGGCTTGGCATCATCGTCGGCGACCCATCCGGTGTGAGCTTTAAAGCTTGGATCAACAGCAAACATGCATTCGATCTGGCACTTGCTTGGACGGTCGAGCGTGACGATGCACTTCACATCCACGGCAGCTACCTGTATCACAATAACGGCTTCTTCAATCCAAACAGGGGCAGAATGCCGTTGTACTACGGTATTGGCGGACGCATCAAAGCCCAAAACGACCGCACCTCGGTGGGAGTCAGAATCCCGTTCGGATTCGAATACTTGTTCGAAGGTGCACCGTTGGGTCTCTTCTTGGAAATTGCACCCATTTTGGATCTCACCCCCGACACGGATTTCGACATCAACAGCGGGCTCGGAGTCAGATTCTATTTCTGAGGCCTACCCTATATCAAAAAAAAGGCATCCCATTATTCGTGGGATGCCTTTTTTGTTGTCATCAATTATTGTGGTCAGCTTTCCTGTTCAGATCCACGCTTAAGGGCTTCGAGCTCCTCCATTTTTGAGTAGAGCTTAACCTGAGCTGCGTCGATCTTGGCTTGGATGTCGTCGCGAAGCTTGTTGCCCTGCTTGCTTGGCTTGATGAATGTCTTCGTGTCGCTGTAGTGCAGAATCAGCTGCTGCAGCTCGTCGCACTCCTTCTTCAAGCGCTGGACGTCGTTCACTTTGCGACGTTCGCCTGAGCCGGTGTCCTGCGGCTGCCTGCGTGGACTTTGATTCACTTTTTGGATGGATCGTGTCGCACGATCTTCGCGAGCACGCTGATAAACGGCATCGCAAGCTTCCTTGTACTTAGTCCAAAGTTTGTTTTTGTACTTCATCGGCACAAACCCAACCTTTTGGTATTCTTCCTGGAGCGGCTTGATTTCGTTTACAGCCTGTTGAGGATCATCAAGCTCAATCAGTTTGTTGATTTTGTCGATGATGTCCTTCTTGGCTTTGTAATTCTCCTTCTCGTCGCGGCGCACATTCTTCAAGGAGTCGCGGCGCTTCTCGAAAAAGTCGTCCATGGCCTTCTTGAACCGGTTCCACAGCGGCTTTGTCTTGCGGCGGGGAACGGGTCCAATCTCCCTCCATTGGTTTGAGAGGGCCTGAATCTCGCGGGTGGCCTTGGAGAAGTCCTTGCTGTTCTGCAAAGCCTCAGCCTGCTCGCACAATTTCTCCTTGGCGTCGTAATTGGCGTTTTCGGCGTCGCGAATCACATCGAGGTTGGCGTTCTTTCTTTCGTTGAATGCATCCGACGCCTTTTTGAACCTCTCCCAAAGCACCTCGGACTGATCTTTCGGTACAGGACCGCAATCTTTCCACTCGCGGTGCAGACGGTTGATGGTGCGGGCGGCATTCACGAGGTCCTCCTCGGCGAGCAGTGCTTCAGCCTGATCGCAAAGCGACGTTTTTTTCTTGAGATTCTTCTCAAGTTCGGCACGGTATGCCTTGTTGTAAGTAAGTTTGTTTTGCTGGTAGGTGTCGAGCGCGGTTCTGTACCGATTCCAAATCTCGTCTTCCTTTTCAACAGTTACCGGCCCAACTTTGCGCCATTGCTGTGAAAGACCTTCAAAAAGGCTGTCGAGGTTATCCCAGCTGAGTGTTTCCTCATTGATGCTGCCGTTGATCATGTCCATCTTGTCCAGGATCAGCATCTTGATGTTCAGATTCTCCTCTTCACGCTCTTTGCGCTTAACGAGGAAGTCGACGCGCTTCACCTCAAAGGTGGCCTTGAGGGCATCAAACCGTTTTTGAAGCTTCTCGACTTCGTCGGCGGGAATTTGGCGGATTTTTTCCCAACGCCTCTCGAGCGATTTGAGCTCGTTCACGGCGTTCCAGCGTCCGTCGCGGACTATGGTCTCCAAGCGCTCAAGCAGTTCCTTCTTACGGTCGAGGTTCGCAGCACGCACTTGGGTCATCTTCTCAAAGTGGGCACTTCTTCGCTCATTGAAGAGCGACTGAGCCCGTTGGAGGCGAGCTGCCAGCTCCTTCTGAGCATCGTCGCCGATGGCAGGGATCTCATCCCACTTGAAGCGGATGTTCTCGAACTCAAGGTTGCCGTACTGCCAGTCGTTAGACACGGCGATGGCCTCGGCCTTCAACACAAACTGCTCAAATGGGTAGTGAGGATCTTCCTCGCCATAGACGGCCTCTGCGGGGACATATCCCGCGGTCTCCGCAACGGCTTCCTCGGCTTCCTCGGCCACATCTGCATCTTCGTGCTCTTCCTCTTCAACAGGCTGGTCGTCGTGATGAATCTCGTCGACGGCTGGCTTCTCCTCTTCATCGGCCGTGAGTTCCACCTCTTCTTCGTCGTCTTGGTCGTCAGAACTAACTGTTTCGGCCACCTCGACCGCGGTTTGCTCTTCTTCAACTTGGACTTCAGGAGCGGTGTCGGTGTCGGCTTCTGCCTCAGCTTCGGCTGCCGTTTCGGCTTCGACATCTTCGGTCGCATTCACAGACAGATTCATGAGCTGTGCCAGCAGGCTGTCGAAATCGCCGATGGCAGCAGTCGTGGAAGCCTTTTCGACAAACTCCTTTTTGGCCGTTTCCGGGTCATTGGATGACGCAAGCTCAGCCATAAGCTTATCGCGCTCGGCAACCAGCTCGGCGAAAGCGTCGGTGAACGGCTGAAGGACTTCCTCAGGAGTAAATTCGATCGAGGCGTCTATCGAACCTATGGCTTTGCCTTTAAAATGGCTGTTGTCAGATTGTATGATTTGACCATCACTGGTTATGTGGGCGAATTCACCGGAGTGAAGTGCGTCGGCTATCTGCTTGGTCATACGAAGAGGATCAAGGGATGTGTTTTAGCACCGTATAGATGCGCGTTGCGTTTAGTGACAAGGGAAGGCTTCGTGCCGTACCCTTCTGTTGGTTTTTCTCGTCGGGGTGCACTAATGCACTGACCGCTTTCTGAAAAAGGGCTGAATAGCAAAAATACTCAATAGTCAATGACCGAGCAACAACAGAAAAGCCGGCATAGGGCCGGCTTTGTGATTATTCTGCCAAGTGACTTCTGAGCATCCAAGCTGATTTTGAATGGACATGAAGGCGCTGGGTAAGGATATCCGTCGAGGCTTCGTCGCCAAATTCGGAGCAAAGAGGCAATATCTTGCGGCATGTTTCGATGATGTGCTCGTTGTCGACCGCAAGGTTGTGCACCATTTCCATGGCTTTGGGGACCCCTGCATCCTCTTTGATGCCACTGAGTTTGTCAAATTCTGAGAACGAAGATGGCGCATAGAATCCGATGGCCCTAATGCGTTCCGCGATTTCGTCGATGGCCTGGGCCAATTCGGTGTAGTGCAGCTCAAACATGGCATGCAAAGAGCTGAAAAATGGCCCTGTCACATTCCAATGATACCCATGGGTCTTAAGGTACAGCATGTAGCTTTCTGCAAGCAGAACGCTCAGGCCATCGGCGATTTGCTTCCGGCTGTCGGCGTCGATGCCGATGTGAACGTTCGAGTCGGCCTTCTTCTTGGTGTTTTTGTTCTTTCCCATACGTACTCCTCTAATGATGTATTAATGCGATCGGTTCGGCCCGATTCAAGTTAACCTTTCTTCAGTCTTGCAACTAGCTGTTGCATGTCTCGTGGTAAAGGACTTTCAAACCACATTCGTTCATTTTTCGACGGATGCATGACCCCAAGCTTGTAGGCATGCAGGGCTTGGCGATCCATCCCCATCAAGTCAAGTTCGCCGCCGTATTGGTGGTCTCCGACAATGGGGTGGCCAATTTCGGCAAACTGGACTCGTATTTGATTTTTCAGGCCCGTTTCCAACATGACGTCCACCATGGCCGCCTTTAGGTATTCTTCGGCCACCCGATAATGCAGAACCGCATCGGTGGACCCGTATGAACCGGGCTTGACAATCACATTCTTGAAGCTGTTCTTGACCAACTTCATGGAGTGCACAAGAGTGCCTTCAGGCTCGGTAGGAACGCCATGTACGACCGCCTTGTACATCCTGCTTGCCGAGCGGTCGATGAATTGCTGTTTCAGATATTCGAAGGCTCCCTTGCTGCGCGCAAACATCACGACACCGGTTGTGAATCGGTCGATGCGGTGCACAACATAAACCGGACCCGTCCGCTTCAGTTGCCGCTTCAACAGATCAAAGAGATTGACGGCCGACGACTTAGGAATCGGCACAGTCAATAAACCGGCCGGCTTGTCGACAACCACGATATCCCGATCCTCGTATATGATGCTGTAAGTATCCATCTTTGGGGACTTATCGAGGATGGTTCATGTCGATCTCTTTGAGGGCCTCCGACAAAGAGGTGTCCTGAGGGAAGCGAGCCATCCCGTTGATGAGCGTGATTCGGGACTGGGCTATGTTTCCATTCCAAGCGTAGGCCACTGCCAAATCGTGGATCACGGTCGGTGTATGTCCTCCAATTTTGAGGCTCTGCTCGAGACATTCGGCAGCCTTGCCATAGTTTCCGAGTTCAAACTGGCACTCTGCCATCTCGTTCAACAGACCCACATGGTCGGGCCAGTGCGAGAGCGCCTGTTCATAGGCCTGCTCGGCATGCGTCCATAGCCCCATGAGCGAGCAGATGGAGCCAAGCACAAAATTGGAGTAGGCTAGGTCGTCTCCCTGCATGGTTTGGTTGAGTCCGACGAGGTCGTCGCCAATTTTCTCAAGCTCGTCAAACAGCAGCTCGCAAGCCTCGCGATCGTCCTTTGACCTAGCGTCTTCAAGCTTGTGTTGAAGGTCTACAACCTTTTCTGATTGGGCTATCAAGTACGGTTTATGGTCGCTCAATTGTGGTCGGCTTGTCCTGACAGTTTATTTGATGCTCGTCTCGACCTGATAGACCGACTTCAGGATCATCTGTGCGTTTTCGTCTTTGTGTTGCATCACCCTGTGCTGCAGGTTGGTGATCAGGTTTGTCCTAGAATCCTCGAATGCCTTGGCCTTGGCATTCTTCTCTCCGTTTGTGCGGATGATCGCATAAATGTCGTCGGCGCGTATCACGCTGTAGAGCCCATCCTTGTTCGTGGCATGCGCGCGAAGCTTCTCATACTCGTTGAACAGTTCTGGAAAATTCTCGGTCTGTTCGCATTTATGGATGATTTCCACATCGTCCGGGCCTTCGGCGCTAAGTGGAATATGGCACAAATAGAAGAAGTTATCGGTGTACTGCATGAATTAGGATGTTTATTTTGCGTATTCACGAATATACGGCGATTTGGGGTTTTCTTCGTTGGTGCAATTAGCACCGCAAAGCAATAACTTGCCCGAGTTCAGGTTGAATTATTTCCACGACCACCCTTGATTACGGTAACAATCATGCATTCGTTGAACCGTGTCCTGCTTTTGGCAGGCGTAACCTTACTTATGTTTTTGCCTGGGAAGCCGGCAACGGCGCAGTCGGCCCAAAGTGACGCCGGCATGTGGCTCTTGCCGCAAATGACGGGTCCCGTTTTCGAATCGTTCAAGTCGAAGGGGCTGCTGCTTCCCGAATCGGCATTTCACGGATCGGAGGGTGCGACCCTGAACAAGGCGATCGTCCGCATCAACGTTGGGGAGGGCGGCGGAGGCACGGGGTCATTCGTTTCTTCGAAGGGACTTATTTTGACCAATCACCACGTGGCATACGACGGAATTGCGAGCAATAGCACCGTGGACGTCAACTTTTTGTCGGATGGGTTTATCGCGAAATCGCTCGAGGAGGAAATCGAGGCACCCGGCTTTTCGCTGTACATTCCAATTGAGCAGGTAGAGGTCACCGCACAGCTGTCGCAGACCATGGCCCCCGTCGATGCGAGAAACCCTGAAGAGGCGGCACAGGCGGTGCGTCGACAGATCATACAAAACCGGGTGGGCGACAATCCGGACTTAGTCGCCGAAATCGACGACTACTGGTCAGGAAACCGTCAGTTCATGTCGGTGTATCGGGTGATCCGAGACGTCCGCCTCGTTTTTGCCCCTCCATCGTCGATCGGCAAATTCGGCGGTGACATCGACAACTGGATGTGGCCTCGTCACACAGGCGACTTCACGTTCCTGCGGGCCTATGTCGCACCCGACGGCAGCTCGAAGCCCTACGACGCCGCTAATGTGCCGTTCGAACCCGACCGCTTCTTGCAGGTGAGCGCAAACGGTTACAATGACGGCGACTTCACGATGATCATGGGCTTCCCGGGAACAACCTACCGCAACGAGAGCAGCTACCACTTCCAATACTACCAAGAGTCGCAGCATCCTGTGCTCATCCGCCTGTTCCGAGGCATCATGGCAGGATTGGAGGCCGAAGCGGCAAGCGACCCTGAACTGGAGGTAGCTACAGCATCCGACAGGGCCTCGTATGCCAATTCGCTGAAATATTTTGAAGGCATCCACAAGGGCTTCTTCGACTACAGCATCGTAGATCGGCGCCGAGAGCAGGAGGCCAGATTCTCTGAGTGGCTCACCGAGGATATATTCCGCCAAACGGAATACTCCGACGTCTTGCCCATGGTCAAGAAGGGCTATGAGAACATGTCGCAGTACGGAGCCATGATCTATGCGTATGTCTACACGCTCAATAACAGCCCCCTTTTGGAGGTCGCAGGATTGTTCGCTCCGGCGTATGCCGTCGTTAACGGCGAAATACCGCGCGATCAGCTGGAACCGGCCGATTTGGATTCGATCCGCATCACAGCCTCCGAGGCTGCCGGTTTGTTGAGCGCCGACATTGAGTTTGCGCGGATGCGTCACTTTTTGGTCGCTTTAGGCGAACTTCCGACCAACGTGCGCCCGGCTGTTCTTTCAGAATTATTCGAGGGTTCAACGGGTGCAGAGCTAGAAGCCAAAGTGGAATCCTTTCTGGAGAAGCAGCGCACGGAATCGGTCTTATTCAACAAGGAGAAGGCCTCCGATATTCTTGCCATGCGAGATTTGGGCGGAGAAAAGGTGAAAGCAGATCCGTTCGTGCGATTATACAGAGAACTGCTGCAGGGATATTACTCCAATATTGAGGGTTTTCAACGCTCTGGGAATGTGATGAACCAGGCTGAAAAGGCCTATGTCAGAGCCATGCTCGAATTCCGAAACGACCCCTTGCAGTATCCCGACGCCAACTTCACGCTCCGCCTCACCGGAGGCCGCGTCACCGACGTCCATGTACGCGACACCACCTTCACGGCGCGTACCTATGTTGAGGAGGTTTTGGCCAAACACACGGGCACCGATCCTTTCATCGTTCCTGAGCGTCAGCAGAAATGGATCAACGATTGGCTGAACATGAAGAAACGAAACCCTGAGGCGGCGGCAAGCCGCTATGCCGACAGTGACGGAAGGCTAGTTGTAAACTTTCTTTCGACCAACGACATCACCGGCGGCAATTCGGGAAGCCCAATAATGAACGCAAAAGGCGAGATCATAGGAGTGGCATTCGACGGTATCATCGAAGGAGTGGTTGCCGACTACTTCCATGACCCCAAATACAGCAGGACCATCAGTGTGGACATCCGCTATGTGCTTCATGTCACCGACGAATTGTACGGTCTGAAACATCTGATCGACGAAATGGGAGTAGCACGTTCAAGCGGCACCCGATAACTGTCGATACGTCCATACTTTTGGCCTATATGGCAAATAATTTGGATTCGTTTATAATGAACGATAATTTACGTTTTCTCATCGGTTGCATATAACTGCCTTCACTTGTATTTTCGCAAGCGTCTGCTCTTCGTACAAAATCAATAAGTCCCTCTACCTCATGAAAATCCAGCAACGTAACAATATCATCAGCATTTTCCTGATTCTGATCATTATTGCACTCAGTTACGTGCTCTTCGACTCTATTGTTACACCGTGGCAAAAGGAGATAGCCAAGCGTCAACTGACCGAGGACACCCGGTTCAGGATGACGTTGGTTCGCGACGCTCTGATCAATTTCCAGGCTCGTCACCCGGAAGGGAAGTTTCCGAGCACGCTCGACAGCCTCGTAATCTTCTTGAGAACAGACTCGCTGATGCTTGTCCGTGGTGCAGACCTCTTTTCTGAGCCGGTGAGAGGCTACAATCCCGACAGCCTGATCTACTCGCTGCGCCCACCACACGAGAAATTTGTCTACTCCGTAAACGACACCATCCGTCCGCCGCTGTATCTGCTCAAAGATCCCGGAAGCGACGATGCCATTGGCAGTCTTGAGCGTATCACGTTGCTGAATGCTCCAAATTGGCAATAGGTTTGATTCCGATGCCGGAATCAACCATCTGTATAGCGGTAAACTTTTTTGAGAAAAGGCTCTTTTACGCCGTTTCGGAGCAATCTGAGCGGCGTAAATTGATTAGGTTGGGGTCGAACGAATATTCCTTCTCGATAGCGGACGCTTTTAGGTCCGGCGATGGTCGCAAGTTGAACGGAGTGTATGCAGTCATAAAGAACTTGAAGACCGAATATGACCCAAAGGTACTGTATGTGACCACATTCCCGGTTCATGAGTGTTGGAGCATCCTGCCGAAAATCGTTCAGGACCAACCTGACGAGCGGGAGTCGTACCTCGGCATTCTGATGAGGGGGGTACAACGGCAGCATGTTGAAACAACCTGGCACGACCTGAGCAACAGAGATTACCGCATGCTGGCCCTTCGAGACCGACGCATCATGGGGGCATACGAGCGTTTTGGCGAGATTGTGCCTGCGGCTGATTTTGTAAGCGAATTTGAAGTGGGATCCAAATGGGCATCCAACCCAAAGGGCGGAGGAAGTTACTTGACGGTAGGCGCCCATGCAGGACACCTGAGTGTCTCCTCCTATCTGCTGGGCAAGTTGCGAGGCACGACCGGAATTCGCTTCGACACCTACGAAGATCTGCCCTATTTGTGGGCTCTGAACGCCCAACATTTACGGTGGATGAACGGCATCCATGAGCAAGTGCTGTTCTACGGATTTCGATCCTCAGCTGTCTGCGACGTGCTGCGCTCCCAGTTGGATCCCGTCTCGGATGTCATGGTGATGGACTCATTGGCAGCAATGGGTGTGTCGGCATTGGAAGAGACATATAACTTTGATCTGTCGCAGGCCTTTCCGTCCGTCATGCTGGCAACAAGTGCCACTTAGCTTATGAGAATTATCACCGGCAAATTTAAGGGTCGGCAGTTGGAGACACCCCTCGACTTGAACATCAGGCCCACGGCCGACAGATGCAAGGAGAGCATGTTCAACGTGATCGAGTCGCGCAAGGGTATCCATGGCACCCGCGTGCTCGATTTGTTCGCAGGTACGGGAAACCTCGGTTTCGAAGCGATATCACGTGGTGCCGCACATGTCACCTCCGTCGACAGCTCGCCGGAATCGGCGCGGCTTGTTCGGGCTGGAATAAAATGGTTTGGCATCGAGAATCAGATGACCTTCGTCGGATCCGATGTCGACGCTTTCCTGGAAAAGGGACAATTCGGCGGCTTCGACATCATTTTCGCCGACCCACCCTACGACTGGCCCGGTATTCCCACGCTTCCCGATAAAATATTGAAGACATCATGGCTTGACGACGACGGATGGCTTATTATCGAGCATGATGCCCGGCATTCATTTGTCAACGACCCTCGCTGTGTTTTTGCAAAACCGTACGGCAGGACCATTGTGAGCATTTTTCCAAACGATCTCGACGAAGACGGGAGTCAATGATGTCTATAGCCATGTATCCGGGGTCATTTGACCCGTTAACATTTGGTCACCTCGACATTTTGGAGCGCGCTACCCAGATTTTTGACAAAGTGATTGTCACGATTGCAGTAAACACGCAAAAATCTTCGGTTTTTACCGAGGAGGAGCGGCTTCATCTGATCCGGGAATGCGTTTCAGACCGTAATTGGGCACACAAAGTTGAAATCGACTCGTTTACAGGCCTGCTTGTGAATCATGCCAGAAAACACGGTGTGCATACTCTAGTAAGAGGGGTCCGCCAGTTGTCGGACTTTGAATACGAGTTCCGTATGGCATTGATGAACCGCCGCCTGGGCGAAGACATCGAGACTGTTTTCCTAATGCCCAGAGAAGAGCTCACTTTTGTGTCGGCCACGCTGGTGAGGGAGGTCGCCTATTGGGGAGGGGATTTGACATCCTTCGTTCCAGAGATTGTCGCCGCGGCACTTCGCGACAAATTCAAAGACCGTGTATAACCGCCTACTCGGCCGTTGTCACTCCCTCCTCCTTCATTGAGGCAAGTTTTGACAGATCTACGTCGTCCAAAGCGGATTTGAGATTATCCATTGTAACACCGTTACCTGTAACCTCAACGATGTATCGGTTCACAACAACTACGGTCACTTCGCCATTTGAGTAACCTTCGCCTTGTTCGAATTTTTCGAGCGCCGGGTGCCCGTCAATTTTGGTTGTCCGCTCATAGCCGTTGGTCGATTCCTTGTCGATCACCATGTTCATCCACGCCATTCCAAACGCGATGAGTGAGGTCATCGATCCCACATCGGTAATTTTGACGGTAACACGCTGGCTGCCGTCGGCATCTTCGTAACGGGCCTCGGCGAACGAGGTCGCCATTCCAGATATGCCGCTCTTCTCCCCAGATTTGTCCACTTGCGACAAACCGGCCACACTTGCTGGTAACAGGTCGGTCAAGGTTCGGACGTCGACCGGATCAATGTTCTTATTGGCCAGTTCTTCGGCGGCTTTAGCGGCATCTTCCAAATTCTTGGCAAGGTTACCAAGCGCCCCCGCAATGCCTCCTCCGTTCGTGGAGCCCGGCTCCTCCTGGGTGTTGTTGGGATCTTCCGTGGATGATCCGGAACACGATATCATAGAAACAACCATAAACGGTACAAGCAGCAGGCGCAGTGACTTCATGAGGAAAGTAAATTAATTTGTAGTGATCCGACTCGTCAGTATGCATATTAACATGACTGGCCTCAAAAGGCAACGATTCGATGGATATCATTTTTTTGGAACAATTCAGCTGTTTTCACGTTAACAATGATAGAAGAGTCCGCATGGAGCGTTAAATTACATTCGGATATGTTACGCTACGTTGTCATATTTTTGATCGTAGCCGTTGTGGCTGCCGTTCTAGGTTTCGGCGGAATCGCCGGGGCTGCGGCGGGCATTGCAAGGATGCTATTCATCGTTTTCATCGTTTAATTTTTGGTTTCGCTGGTATTTGGGCGAAAAAGAACCTGAACAAGCGAAACATAAACCACTAAACCCCACTAGTCATGGCAAAATCAACTTCACGCAAAGCAGAGGCCCTGATCGACCAACTGGAAGACATGGTTGAAGAGGCGAGCCATCTTATCAAGGAAACAACGGAAGACGCTGTCAAAAAGCAACTCACCGCCTTTAAAGAGAACATGCAAGATCTGAGCGACAAACTGAAAGGCTACTACGAGGATGTGGAGGAAGCCGTTGTCACTGGTGCAAAAACCACCGACAAGGCCATCCGTAACCACCCATACGAGGCGCTGGCCATCTCGTTGGCGATTGGCGTTCTCATCGGCGCCCTCATCAGAAGCAGATAGTTCTTCCCGTTTTCACAGTTCGGGTGGGTTGCATATGCGATCCACCCTTTTTTTTGCATTATGCACGGTGCAGGCTCTTTCCAATCGTGCAATATGCACGATTTTTGCCCTGGCAGCCAGCCAACATCGCTTATGGATTCATAAATGGGCCATTTTGGGATTTGTGCGTGGCTTTGGCACGGCATTTGCCACATAAGAGAGACAAGCGTCGGAAATTCGGCAACTCGAACGAATCCCTATCTCTTATGAATGCTCAACAGATGAGACAGTACAGCGACGAAGACCTGATGGAGCTCTTCCAAGCCGGACACCAAACTGCCTACGACCTTCTGTTTGATCGGTACAAGAAGCGCATCTTCCACTTTTTGTACCGCTATACGCACAATGAAGACGACAGCGAAGACCTCGTTCAGGAAACGTTCCTACGGGTGTATAGAAGCCGAAACTCCTACAACCGGATTGCTAAATTTTCGACCTGGCTCTACACCATCGCGCTGAACCTGGCAAAGACACAGCACAAGAAAAAGCAAAGGATGGAGATGGTCTCGTTTCATAACGACGAGATGAATCAAACATTTGAGGTGACAGATGTGATGGACAATCATGAGTTGGAACCAGACAAGATGTACCAGAAACGCACCTTGGTGCGTTACATAGAAGTGGCTCTGCAAAAAATTTCGACCGATTTCCGTGAGGTGCTGATCTTGCGCGACATCCAAGGATTGAGCTACGAAGAAATCAGTGAAGTGACCGGATTCCCCATGGGAACCGTGAAATCGAAGCTGAATCGCGGTCGTGTGCAGCTTCAACAGCTGCTGCGTCGCATGACCGCAGACCCCTACACTGCCGACCTGCAGACACGCTTCATGCTAAGCTGAGTCTAACAGGGCGGTAGCCCGACGCGAAGTCTGACACACGCAAGGCGGCCTGATGGAAGTCAGGTCGCCTTTTTTTAGTCCGGGAGCTCAAACCAGAACGTAGTACCACCATATTCGTTCGTTTTCACACCGACCCTCGCTCCGTGTGAATCTGCCATCTGCTTCACGATCGCCAGACCCAGTCCAGATCCTTCACTCCCTTCGCCCGGTATGCGCCAAAACCTCTCAAATAAGCGTCTATGGTGCTCTTCGGGTATGCCTGGTCCTCGATCAATCACAGAAAAGCGCACTCCGTATGATGTCTTTTCTGCAACGATGTCCACCTCGCCGGGATTGGCATATTTGCACGCATTTGAGATAAAGTTTCTCAACACGTGGCGCAGCACCCGCCTGTCGGCCAGAACCTCTGCCACGCGATGGTCCAGCTTTGCGACCAAAGAAACCTTTCTGAGTTCAGCAAGCTCGTGACTTTCGGAGATCACCCCCGATATCATTTCTGGCACGTTGCACCGCTCCAGATGGATTATTTGGTCGCTATGGTCAATACGCGCCAACTCGAGCAATCCATCAAGCGTCTCCAACATTCGCTCAGACTCATCCCGAATCATGGTTGCCAACTCTTCCTGCCGACCGTTCAGGTGACCAATATTCTGCTCCAAAAGCAAATGAATGGCCATTCTCAGTGTGGTGAGGGGATTCTTGATTTCGTGGCTTACCGTTGAGATCAAATTTGACTTGATACCGTCAACCAGACGTATGCTGGTGATGTCGTCCAAAATGACGGCCAAACCAGGACCCATCTCATTTGAATCCTTCAGGCGCAACAGACGCGGCAGGTAATGGCGTTCTTGGTTGCCGACCCGATATGTCATGGCATCATTGAGTCCTTCAGGTATGTAGTCACCATCGAGATCAAGTTGAAGTTCCATCTCACGAGTGAGAAAGTCAGCCACCGAATCACCTTCTTTGTATCCCAAGGCCGCCAAAAAACGGTCGGCGGCGGGGTTACGGTATTCAACTTCAAGGTTGTCCTGCATGATGAAGATGGGGTGCGGAAACGTCGAGAACGTTTTCTGGATGGTTCTCTGCAGGATCAAAATCTGTTCGGACATCTGCTCGGAATACAGCTTGAGCATCGTCGACATCTTGTTGAAAGACACAGCAAGGATTCCAAGCTCATCTTCGGACACGACGGGCACCTTCTGGTCGTAATTTCCCACCGATATCAACTGTATGCGCGTGGCCAAATATCGTATCGGTTCCAAGATCCATATCACGAGTTGCCATGAAACATAGATGGAACCGAGCAGGGCTAACAATACGGCGATGATGATGTAGAGCTCGGTGTCTTCGGCCGTTGTCTGGCTCCGTTCGGCTCTGATGGCGACGTTGTCCACAAATCGGCGCTCCAGATCGGAGGCTGTGTGCGACATCTCGATGATGGTTGCAGAAAGCACGGTTCGCAAGGTGTCGATACCTTCCTGCGTTGTACCCGGGTCTGCGAACA
>CAYZWQ010000006.1:0-35368 GCA_964481355.1 uncultured Chitinophagales bacterium | reverse complement strand
GGGAAGATGGTGAAAATTGAAAATTGAAGATTGAACAGTGAACAATGAACAGTGAACAGTGAACATTGAACAGTGAACATTGAACATTGAACAGTGAACAGTGAACAATGAACATTGAACATTGAACAGTGAGGGATAGAGATTGGTTGAATGTGTTTTTTCGGTTAAAAGATATGTTATGATCACAATTGTGGTGATGCAGTCTTGAAATTGCACTACATTTCTGATCAACGAAACCCGATCCCAACACCGTGTTTTTTGTACGAAATACCATCGTTTCTGACGACGTCGCCACGTATAAGTTTGCATGCGACCTAGGCCGTTGCAAGGGGGCATGTTGCGTGGTCGGCGATGCGGGTGCACCTGTAAAGGGGTCGGAATTGCCCGTATTGCGGCGTGCATGGGAGCAACTCAAGGATACGTTGCGCCCGGAAGCTCGCCAGACCGTGGAAGCCGAAGGCCTTTACAAGAATAATGGCCGTGGCTACGAGTTGACCTGCACCGATGGCGCCGAATGTGTATTCGTAGTTTACGATGGTGCCGGTGTGGCGACCTGCGCCATACAGCAGGCATATGATGCGGGCCAATTTTCCTGGCCCAAGCCGATAAGCTGCCATCTGTTTCCCGTTCGTGTCACAACCTTGGCGAACCAGGACATGCTCAACATGGAATATGTCCCTTCCATTTGCTCGCCGGCCTGCGACCGCGGCGAGCGGGAAGGTATTGGGTTGGCCGAATTTCTGCGCGAACCGTTGGTGAGGGCTTACGGGACAGACTGGTACGACGACTTCATGGATGGTGTCCAGGAAGTGAGGATACGCAGCGGAATGCAACAATGATCTCAAGTAAGCAGGGACTCGCGCAAAAACAGTCGCTCCAGCAGCGGTTGTCACCCCAGCAGCTTCAATATGTGAAATTGCTGCAGCTGCCCCTGGCCGAACTTTCGCAACGCATCAAAGAGGAAATCGAGTCGAATCCCGTGCTCGAGTACCGCGAGGAGCCAGCCTATCCGGCCGATGATGCGAACACGACGGAAGTCCAAGACACCGACGAGCCCCAAGTTGCAGACGCAAACGAAATCAATTGGGAGCAGCTGTACTCTCGCGATGAATTCGACGCTTGGAAAACCGGCAGAAACCAGCAACATGCCGAGTTCACCGATATCCCCCGTTCCTATCAGGAATCCCCGCTTGAAAAACTCGAGCGTCAGATCGAGTTGGTAGATTTGGATGAAAAACAGCGGATCATCGCCGACCAGATTTTAGGCTCGCTCGAAAGTGACGGATACTTTCGCCGAGAGCTGAGCAGCGTTGCCGACAGCATCGCCTTCAACAATGGCATACCGGTGAAAGAGTCCGAAGTTTTCGATGTGCTGCTCATCATCCAGAAACTGGACCCTCCTGGCATTGGTGCAAGGGATTTGCAGGAATGCCTGTTGCTTCAGCTCGAAAGTCTGCCGTCGGCGACGAACGGAAGAGATGATGCCATCAGGATCGTTCGCTCCAAATGGGATCTGTTCGAGAAGAAGCATTTCGATAAAATCGGCCAACAGCTCAATTTGAGCGACGAAAGGGTGGCCGAAGCCTATCATTGTATACAGATGCTCGACCCTAAGCCGTGGAAGTCGAGCGAACCGTCGGGTACGGATGTGGCCGTCAAACCCGACGTCGTCGTGAAGGTGGTCGATCAGGAGATGAATAAGGGTGACGCCGACGCACTGGTCGGTGATCTGGCGATCATGCTGACCCGGGGAAATCAGCCCAAACTGTCGATTTCGCCATACTATCTGAAATTGTTGGAGCAGATGAAATCCAAGGGTCTGTCAACCAAAGACCAACAGCAGGCAGAGGCTTTCCTGAAGCAAAATATCGAAACGGCACAGTGGTTCCTCGATTCCCTGAAGCTTCGGGGGGATACGCTTCTGTTGGTCACAACCGAAATCGTCAGGAGGCAGGATGCCTATTTTCGTACCGGCAGCCATATGCGACCGCTCATCATGAAGGAAATCGCCGAGGCTGTAGGCATCGACAACTCGACGGTGTCGAGGATCGTGAACGGCAAATATGTGCAAACCCATCATGGTACCTATGAGTTGAGGTCGTTTTTCAACGAGGGGATTGGCATGGCCGACGGGGAGGAGGTCACCAACCGGGAAGTGCAGTCGATCCTGCAATCGATCATCGACAAGGAGGACAAATCGGATCCGCTCAGCGATCAGGCGCTGACCGATGAGCTCAACAGGCTGGGGTACGTTGTTGCACGAAGGACGGTTACCAAGTACCGCGAGGCGCTCGGTCTGCCCGTCGCGCGCCTGAGAAGGGAGTTTGTCTGATCACGGCAGCTGTATCGTGAGCTCTGCAAGCTGAAACAGGGGGGTGTGTTGTTGTAGCCACCAGACTAGGGAGAAGAGCAGCACAAACGGTGGCACAAAATACAGGAATAGGTAGGGCAGCCCGGATCTGAAGCTATACCGGATCAGTTTGAATCCACCGTAGCTATACGAGAGAATCGGAAGTGCGGCAACAAATAGGCTCAAGACTGCCGCTATGTAGGGGGCGTTGAAAATTCTGGCGAGAACAATGGACAGGAGTACCAACATGAACAGGATGTGGTTAGGCCATAAAATGATGGTCACATAACCCATGAATTGAGCGGTTCCCTTGTTCATGTAGGCACCCCATGGGATCAATAAGCCCAAAACCGTCGTCGAGATGGCTACCCCGGTCAAGAAGCCGAACAGCAATACATTTTCAGGTCCCAGAAATGGCACGAAATGCGACAAAAGTTCCACTCCGGAGCGGGACACCTTGAATTCGGTGATGGCCATCACAAAGGTGCCGCTGAGCAGCAATATGTACATCATGACGATGTAATTTGAAAAAGTGAGTTTGGCCCTTCGCTGGACCAAGTCGTCCACAAAGATTCTGTTCGACTGGAAGAAGCGCTGAAGCGATTTGCGGTAGGTAGGGTCAAAGGCATAGTGAATGCCAAAAATCACCATGATTGTGAGAAAAACGAAGATCGAGTAGCCGTCCTCCTCGTGGGCCTCTTCCGTTTCGGCCATCGGCAGCAGGTATTCAGGGTCCGATTGGATTTCCTTGATGAGTGTCCTCAAGGCCGAGTTGAACTCGTTATCAACAAAAAAGATGTCGGAGGAAAGGAATAATTGACCGGTACCCTTCGATTTGAGGAGTTCATACCACTGCCCGACCGATTGATCGTCAGTTAGTTGCACCAAGATGACATAACTCAGATCCGGATTCGATTCAACCGCATTTTTTGCCTCCTCGATGGTCTGTACGAGGCCCAATCTAGCCATAGGTACGGAATACCCATCGGGCAGCTCGATATCGGAGCTGTAATACGCCAGCGCTTCGGGCATGCCAGCGGGACGCAGCTCGGATACGGAACCGATGAAATCGGGTCTGAACAAGGCCCCTTCGAAGAACAGTGAGTAACCCCGCAAAAAAGGATAGGCCCTCAGTCTGCTCCAATTTTCTTGGATTTGGTTCTTTAGGCGGGGCAATTCGCGATCGAGATACCATGCCGTCAGATAGTGAATCGGTTGCTGGGCAAGCAAACGGATCTGGTAATTCCGAAGCAACTGCAACTGCTCGTCCGATGGGACCTCCGTGCTGTACACGTCCATGATCCCATGCTGGCGCATCAACTCGATTTCGGCACGCGCCTGGGCCGAAGATGCCGGAGGATGCCAAATGACGCCAACCGGTCGCACCTGTGCGGCAACCGACTGGGACAATGCCATCACCAGCAGGATGGTATAGGCCCTCAGGGCGAAGGTCACGCTTGCGAACTCAGGCTAATAGGAAGTTCCCGTGTCTCCTTGAACGAAGATAAAACTAAATTGGAACGCGTCTTTTTTACGCCCTCCCAAGACTGGATGCGCGACAGCAGCTTCTCGAAAGATGCCGTGTCCGTAGTACGCACTTTCAGCACGTGCGACCCCTCTCCGGTGATGGAATGGCACTCCAATATCTCGGGGTCGCTCAGTGCATGGTTCACAAAGCTCTCATAATATGCCGAGCTGTCGACTTCAACGAAAATGAAGGCTGTGATGTCAAAATGGAACTTACGGGCATTCAGCACCGCATAATACCCTTCAATCAACTTCCTCTCCTCGAGCTTGCGCATCCTTTCCGACACGCTCGGCACAGATAAACCCACCATTTCGGCGATTCGGTTGCGTTGGGCTCGGCCATCCTGCTGGAGGTGCCTGAGGATCTTGATGTCAGTTTCGTCGAGGATATGCATGGGATGTGCTTTTAAATTAATTTCAATATCACGGAATATAACTTTAATTAATTAGGTAATCAAGAGCACCTATATGTGGATTGCCTGATAATCTTAGGTAGCGATACCCTGTTTTGACATCTCAGAGCATGATTCATTTCACTGTCGAGCCTGTCTGACCCTTTTCGTATCTTTAAGCTTCGGTCTGCCACGAGCATGAAGTAATCTGAGCGTGCTATCTATGGCTTTCCATCATGCTTTCCATCATCTAAAGACATCTTCGATCATTTATGCTTGACATTGCCTTTATCCGCGAACACCTCGATGCAGTAAAGAGTGGCATGTCCGCCAAAGGGGAGAAGGACGTTTCGGTGGTCGACGACGTGCTTGACACCGACGACCAATGGCGCCAAGTGGTGCGCGAGCTCGACCTGATACGGGGCGAGAGCAACACCGCCGCCAAGCAGATCGGGATGCTCATGGGGCAGGGCAAGAAGGATGAGGCCCAGGAGATGATCGCCAAGACGGCCGACTTCAAGGAACGCATCAAGTCGCTCGAGGCTCAGGAGAAGGCTTTGTCGGAAAAACGCCAGGACATGCTCTTCAGGATACCGAATGTGCCGCATCCGTCGGTACCGGTCGGCTCCAGCGAAAACGACAACGTCGTGCACCACACGTGGGGGACGCCCCTCGAGACGGAGTGGAGGCGCCCGCATTGGGATATCGTCAAAGAGAAGGGCTGGATCGACTTTGAGCGCGGTGTGAAGGTGACGGGTGCCGGTTTCCCGTTCTACATCGGCACAATGGCAAGGCTTCAACGCGCACTCATCAGTTTCTTCCTTGACCGCGCCGGCCAGAAAGGCTACGTCGAGCTCCAGGCTCCCTATTTCGTGAACGAAGATTCAGCACGGGGCACCGGTCAGATCCCCGATAAGGAAGACCAGATGTACACTGTGCCTCGCGACGGATTTTTTGCCATTCCGACAGCGGAGGTCCCGGTCACCAATTTTCACCGCGACGAAATTCTGAGCGATCAAGACCTGCCGGTAAAGTATGCCGCATATACTCCTTGCTGGAGGCGCGAGGCGGGCTCTTATGGCAAGGACGTGCGAGGACTCAACCGCCTGCACCAGTTCGACAAAGTCGAGCTGGTCAAGATTGTGCATCCCGATCGCTCGTACGACGAACTCGAAAGCCTTCGGATGGATGCCGAGGAGCTGCTTCAGGCGCTGGGGCTTCCGTACCGCACGCTTTTGATGTGCACCGGCGACATGGGCTTCACTCAGACGAAAAAGTATGATCTGGAGGTTTGGAGTGCAGGGCAGGGACGTTGGCTTGAGGTCAGCTCCTGTTCGAACTTCGAGTCGTTCCAAGCCCGAAGAATGATGCTCCGTTTCCGCGACGAGCAAGGCAAGATCCAAATGTGCCACACCCTGAACGGCTCCGGACTCGCCTTGCCGCGAGTGGTGAGTGCGCTCATCGAGGCAGGTCAGCAGCCCGACGGACGGGTCAAAGTGCCGGAGGTCCTGGTGCCTTACATGGGCACCGATACGATGGGTTGATCAGGAATTGGTGATGGCCCTGATTCGGTCTATGATCAACGTGCGGCTGATGGGTTTCGAGATGTAGTCGTCGAAGCCGATTTCCAAGTAGCGCTCCCGATCGCCGGGCATTGCGAACGCCGTCACCGCGAATACGGGTATGTGAGCCGTCGAGGGGTTTCCCCTGATCTCCTTGAACAGGTCAACCCCGTCGCTCGAGCTCGTTCCCAGATTGATGTCCATCAAAATGATGTCGGGTGTAGCAGACTGAATCTCCTCCCTGCATGCGCTCGCATTGGATGCGAGGTGAATGTCGAACTCCTTGTCAAGAAATTTTTTCATGACAAGGGCATTGATCATTTCGTCCTCTACATAGAGTACACGCGTCATATCACTGGCCAAGTTTGTACGTTGGGAGCTTGATTTCGAAGGTGGTTCCGCTGTTTTTCTTACTCCTGACCGATATACTGCCACCAAGCAGACTGATGAACTTTTTGGTGATCGAAAGTCCCAGTCCGGAGCCCTCAAAGGCACGGCGGGTACCGGTGCTCTCTTGCTCGAAGGCTTCAAATACTCTAGGAATGAATTCCTCGCTTATGCCAACGCCGGTATCCGTCACGTTGATCACCACAAATCCGGAAGCTTTTTTCGTCCCGATCTCGATTGAAACGCCTCCTTCTATGGTGAACTTGATGGCATTGCCGATCACGTTGGTGAATATCTGGTTCATCATGGTGCGGTCGGCAAGAACATTGTGGTTGCCGTCCTCAACTAACAGTTTGATGTAGATTCCCTTGGTCTTGGCGATCGGATGCAGCAGCTCAAGCACCTCTGCAATCACATGGTCAACCACCACGGGTTCCAGCTTCAGGCTGGCACCCTCAGCTTCAAGCTTCGAGATGTCCAAAATGCTGGTGATGGTATTCAACAGGCGGCGACCGCTCTCGCGAAGATGCAGGGTGTACTCCTTGATGTTGTTGATGTCGGTCTCGTCGGCCATGATCTCCGCCAGACCCAGAATGCCGTTGATGGGAGTACGGATTTCGTGCGACATGTTTGCCAGGAAGTTGGTTTTGAGCTGATTGAGCTCTTCGGCACGCTCCTTCGATTTGATGAGGTCGAACTCCGCAAGCTTACGCAGGGTGATGTCTCTGCTGTGTATCGCCAGGCTGCTCACCGAACCATCATCTTCAAAGACAGGGTTGTAGGATGTCTCGATGAAAACGGGATCTCCACCTGGATTCAAGTATTCCTCAATCTGGCTGAAGCGCTCACCTGACAAGCCTCTTCGATACAGGTCGATGTGAATGTCGGTATATCCCGGCTCGATGACCTGGCTCACGTGCGCTCCAGGTTTGAGCTTGTAACCCCATCGATTTTCGACCAACAGACTCAGACCGTGATTGAAATGCAGGATGTTCATGTCCTGGTCGATGAGCACGATGATGTCGTCGGTGTTGTTTAGAATGCTCTCCAGCTTGCGTTCATCGCTACGAAGCTTATTGATCACCTTCATGAATTCGGTGGTGTCTTCGCTCGTGACGATGCAACCCACAATTGCACCATCAGAATTGCGGTAGGGGCTGAACGTAGCCCTGAATCGAATAACAGGATTCAACCGCTGTATGGTCGTCTCCAATTCAAACGTCATTCCTGATAAGGCCTTGTCGTAGTTCGCTTTCCAATATACCTGCTCTTCTGGGCCGATATTGGTCAGAATGTCCTGCCCTGGCAGGATGTTGGAGCCAAATCCACTGTAGTACGTCTCATTGAACGTTCTATTGGCGTAAACCAGCCTATAACTTCGATCGACTACCCAAACATTGACGCTTAGCCCATCTAAGATGGAGATAAGCATCTGGCTTGGGACCTCTAGTACGTTGTCCTGCATCTATGTAAGGCGAAAGCGTTAGGGTGCTTGAGCGGCATGCATCCTAGTCCATGTTGAGAGTATGTCGCCCATTTGCAATAATGTTTCCTAATATACAATTAATTGCATTTGTGGCTCAGAAGCCTACTGCGAAAAATTCCTCCTCCTTGAAATTGAGGATACGCTCTTCCAGCTGGTTTACGTCCATCAGATCCATCAGTGAAACACGCAGCTGTTTGCCCCCTCGAATACCCTTGAGGTAGTTGCCATAGTGCTTTTTCATGATGATGATCCCTTTTCGTTCGCCGTGGAGGTCAACGGAAAGGCGAAGCTGGTCCACGCATGCCTGCAGGCGCTCTTGCAATGTCGGTGCCGGCAGATGCTCGCCATATTCAAGGAAGTGCTTCGTCTGCTTGAAGATCCACGGGTTGCCGATGGCGGCACGGCCGATCATGATGCCGTCAACACCGGTGGTATCGAATACGTGCTTGGCATCCTCGGGTGTGACGATGTCGCCGTTTCCGATGACGGGGATATGCAGTCCCGGCGTGTCCTTGAGGAATTTTAGATATTCCCAACGGGCACTTCCCTTATACCCTTGCTGGCGCGTGCGCGCATGCACCGTGATTGCCTTCACACCCAGCGACTGCAGCATCAGGCCGACTTCGCGGATGCGGATGCTGTTGTCGTCCCAACCGAGTCGCGTCTTAACCGTAACGGGTATTGAGACGGCGTCGACAACGCTGGCCGCCATCCGCTCCATTAGCCCCAGGTCGCGAAGGCATGCCGATCCGGCGTTCTTGTTCACCACTTTGTACACGGGGCAACCGAAGTTGATGTCGACCAGGTCGGGCTTGTTCGCCTCGGCGATCTTTGCCGCCCCGTACATGGCCTCCTCGCGTCCGCCAAAGATCTGGATCCCAAAGGGACGCTCCTCCTCGGTGAATTCCATCTTGACGACGCTTTTCTCGGCCTCGCGGATCAGCGCCTCCGAGCTGATGAACTCGGTGTACATCATGTCGGCGCCGCCTCTCTTGCACATCACACGGAACGCGGAATCGGTGACGTCTTCCATTGGCGCCAGAAAGAGCGGCTTTTCAGGATATGTGATATCGCCTATGTGCATCTACGTAAGATACGGATTTTGCAAATAGTGAAGCCGACTGTAAAGTCTGGGGCTGTAAGCGCTTTCGCGCCTAGCCGCGTTCCTTGTCTAGCGATAATCAGTTATATTGCGCGTAACTTTTAAACCTACGAGCCCATCTATGCCAGCTACCAACGGATCGATCGAGTCCATTTTAGGTCCCGATTCGGAATATCTTCTCGCTCACGAGTGCAAAACCATCTCCAAAGAGCACATCCACCTTCCAAGCCCGTCGTATGTCGACGATGTCTGGATGCAGTCGAACCGCAACAACCGCGTGCTCTCGAATTTGCAGCGCCTGTTCGACAATGGACGCCTGGGTGGAACAGGATACCTGTCCATCCTGCCCGTGGACCAGGGCATCGAGCACTCCGGTGGCGCCTCGTTCGCCAAGAACCCGATGTATTTCGATCCTGAGAATATTGTGAAGCTGGCTATCGAGGGTGGTTGCAACGCTGTTGCGTCGACCTTTGGGGTCCTCGCCTCCGTTTCGCGTAAGTATGCACACCGAATCCCATTCGTTGTGAAGGTGAACCACAACGAACTGCTCACCTACCCAAACCAGTCGAAGCAGATCCTGTTCGGCACCGTCGAAGACGCCTACAACATGGGTGCCGCCGCCATCGGAGCGACGATCTATTTCGGCTCCGATGACGCAAGCCGCGAAATCATTGAGATTGCCGAGGTCTTTGCACATGCCCACGAGTTGGGAATGGCCACCATCCTTTGGTGCTATACCCGCAACAGTGCATTTAAGTCCGATAAGGACTACCATGTGTCCGCCGACCTCACCGGCCAGGCGAACCATTTGGGGGTCACCATCCAAGCCGACATCATCAAGCAGAAGTTGCCCGAGAACAACGGCGGTTTCCTCGCGCTCAACACCGGCAATTCCAGCTACGGAAAGCTCGACAAGCGCATCTACTCCGAATTGACGACCGACCATCCGATCGATCTGACGCGCTACCAGGTTGCCAACTGTTACATGGGTCGCGCGGGTCTGATCAACAGCGGCGGCGCTTCGGGCGAGAACGACTTCGCCGACGCTGTGCGCACGGCCGTGATCAACAAGCGTGCCGGCGGAATGGGCCTGATCAGCGGGCGTAAGGCGTTTCAGCGTCCAATGGACGAAGGCGCCCGCCTGTTGCAGACAATCCAGGATGTATATCTCGACACATCGGTCACCGTAGCCTGATTTCGTGAAGGCCGGCAACCGGATTCGTGAACTTTTCGGCATCCAGTATCCGATCATCCAGGCCGGAATGGTCTGGTGCTCGGGCTGGAGGCTGGCTTCGGCCGTTTCGAACAAAGGCGGATTGGGGTTGATCGGTGCAGGATCGATGTATCCGGATGTGCTGAGGGAGCACATTCAAAAGTGCAAGAAGGCAACATCGATGCCATTTGGTGTCAATGTTCCATTGTTGTATCCTGACATAGATGAGTTGATGGGTGTACTGGTCGACGAAGGGGTTCGCATCGTGTTTACCTCAGCCGGCAGCCCTGCCAAGTGGGTACCGTTCATGAAGGAGCACGGCATCATTCACGTGCACGTCGTGCCAAACGTCAAATTGGCGCAAAAGTGCGAGACGCTCGGTTTGGATGCCGTGGTCTGTGAAGGATTCGAGGCGGGTGGCCACAACGGCAAGGACGAAATCACCAGCTTTGTGCTCATCCCCCAAGTGGCCGATGCCGTAACGATACCAGTCATCGCCGCAGGAGGCATCGCTGACGGACGCGGCATTGCCGCCGCGCTCGCGCTTGGCGCCGACGGTGTTCAAATCGGCAGCCGATTTGCCGTCACACAGGAGAGCTCCGCTCATTCTGCGTTCAAACAGGCGGTGATTGACGCCGACGACACCGCGACTATGCTGGTGATGAAGCAGCTCGTGCCGGTGCGTCTGATACGCAACGCATTCTACGAGCTGGTGGCCAAGGCGGAACGCGACTGCGCCGACACCGACGTCCTCAGGGAGCTGCTGGGCAGGGGGCGGGCGAAAAGGGGGATCTTCGAGGGCGACCTCGAGGAAGGTGAATTGGAAATTGGCCAAAACGCGGGATTGATTCGCGATTTGCCGACGGTTTCCAATTTGTTCGACCGCCTCGTCGAAGAGTACCACCTTACGGTTGCCAAGTTCTAGCCAAGCCTTCATTGGGCACAAATTAGCCCACCGTCAACGCACATAGGTTTGATTGTCAGTCACTTTCTGTGCATCTTGCTCGCTTGTCAATGGCAGAGCATCCAAACATAGAATCGGGTAGAACGACGGCAGGCAACCCTCAGGTGCCGGTTTCCAAGCGGTACGTCCTTCTGTCGCTGGGTATAAGCACGCTCACCATGGCGGCGGTCATCTGGTTTACGTATGAGCCGGGCATGCTCGACCGCATCGCACCGAAGAGGCTGCCTGGGCTTGCCATCGCGCTTGTTGTGTCGCTGCTCAGAGTGTTTTTCATTGCAGCCAAAATGAGGTTTCTCTCGGAGCGGGCACTAGGGTGGGCCGCCTCGTTTCGCGTGGCACTCTCGTGGGATTTTGCCTCCATGGTAATGCCCTCTACAATCGGCGGCGCCCCTATGGCCACCTACGCCATGAGCAGGGAGGGCATCAGCATCGGAAAGTCGACGGCGCTCACCCTGTATGCCATGCTTTTAGACCAGCTCTGGTTTGTGGTTGCGATACCCATCCTCCTTTTTGCCGGCACCTTCTACGAAATTGCTCCCGACAGCGTCGGCACCATTGGCGAGGGCGCGATGTTGATGCTTTATCTGACCATGCTGTGCTATGCGGCGATATTGGCTTATGGGGTGCTCATTAATCCGAAGGCACTGAAAAAGATGGCCAGCACGGTGTTTCGGCTGCCCTTTCTGCGCAAACACCGCTCGAGGGTTGAAGCAGAAACCGACGGGCTCGTGGAAGCATCGCGCGAGCTGCGATCGAAGTCATTCGGATTTCTCCTGAAGGGATTCCTGATCTCGACCTTGGGCTGGTTGGCGCGGATTTGGGTTGCCACGATCGTGGTCTTGAGCTTCGTGCCCGCCGACGTGGCGCACTCGTTCCTGAGGAGTCTGGCCATGCACCTTGCAGGACTATTTATGCCGACACCCGGCGGCAGCGGCGGTCTCGAGGGGCTCTTCGTGCTGTTCCAGGGCCCATTCATGGGCGAGCGCGACTACTTCATTGGTATTGCGGTGTTTATTTGGAGGTTGATCGGTTATTACATCACCTTCGCCATGGGGATGTTTGCCGCCAGCTGGTATGTGAACCGCAGCGTCGCGTTACGGAACCACAACGGCAACGGCGACTCGAACAATCTGAGTGGGAAGGCATGAGGATGGCAAAGGTAAAAACCAGTTTTGAATGCCAGTCCTGCGGGTACCTTTCCCCGAAATGGACGGGGATATGTCCCAAATGTGGCTCGGCCGAGGGCTTCATTGAGGTCAAGGACGTGCCGGAGGTGTCGCACAAGGCGCGACTGCATGGCACGGAGCGAGCTGCGGGTCCGATCAAGCTGGCGGACGTGACCTTCAACGATGACGAACGCACCCCGTCCGGCATCGGGGAGTTGGACCGAGTATTGGGCGGCGGCTTCATGAAGGGGTCATTCGTACTGCTGGGAGGTGATCCCGGCATTGGCAAGAGCACCCTCACGCTCCAAATCGGCAGGGCGAACCCTGGCATGAAGATACTGTACGTGTCGGGCGAAGAGTCGCCGACACAAATCCGCCAACGGGCGTCCCGCTTGGGCATGCATGATGCCGAAATGTACCTGTACCCCGAGACCGACATCAACCGGATCGTGGAGCAGGCGAGGGCCATCAGGCCGGATCTGCTAGTCGTGGACTCCATTCAGACCGTGTATCGTCCTGAACAGACCGGAATGCCCGGAAATTTGTCGCAGATCAGGGAATGTGCCCTCCTGTTGATGCAGTTGGCAAAGGCCGAGGGCTTGACCACGCTCATTATCGGGCACATGACCAAAGACGGCGATCTTGCAGGCCCGAAGGTATTGGAACACATGGTCGACACGGTGCTTCAATTCGAGGGCGACAGCAACTACGCTTACCGGCTGCTCCGCTCCATCAAGAACAGGTTCGGCGCAACCAACGAGATCGGCGTCTTTGAGATGACCGACGCCGGCTTGGTGGATGTTGCCAATCCTTCGCAGCTGTTCATTTCAGGTTTCGACCACAACATAAGCGGTAATGCTGTGGTGTGCACCATCGAGGGTTCAAGGCCACTCCTCACCGAAGTGCAGGCACTGGTGGGCAACACCACCTATGGCATGCCGCAGCGCACGGCCACGGGTTTCGATCAGCGCAGGTTGGCCCTTCTGTTGGCCGTCTTGGAAAAACGCGCCGGATACCGGTTCGCCGACCAGGATGTCTTCGTGAACGTGGCCGGTGGCATGAAACTTCAGGAGCCCGCCACCGACCTGGGGGTGGCCTGCGCATTGGTGTCGGCCCTGTCGAACAGACCCGTGGGCAAGAACACGGTCTTTTTGGGTGAAATTGGTCTTGGTGGGGAGATCCGTGGGGTCAGCCGGGTCGCTCAGCGCATCAGCGAGGCAAAAAAAATGGGGTTTGAAACGGCCGTGGTGCCCGAAAGCAACCTGGCTTCGCTCAAAACCCCTGAAATCTCGCTGATTGGCGCCCGGCACGTCGACAAAGTGCTGGGGCTGCTATTTTGACGGACTATCCTGCCGTTAGCCGACAGGTCGCAGTAAGCACGTTAGTAGTCTTCGCGAAGACGGCGACGCTCGTCGCGAACGCTTTTCTTCATCGCCTCGCGGCGTGCCTCGGAAGGCTTGGTGAACTGCTGGCGCTCTTTGTATTCTACCATCATGCGGGAGCGCGTGATCAACTTTTTGAATCGGTTGATGGCGCGGTCGATATTTTCGTTGTCTCTTATTTTAATACCGATCATATATTTGGCGATATTTCTTGAAGATATTGGATTTTACTGCGGTTAATTAGCCCATCGAAATGATAGGAATTCATAATATAACATTTTTTATTGGAAATCGGTGCCTCTTTTCCGGTTTGAACATGCAAATTAACCGTGGCGACCGCATTGGACTGGTCGGTCCCAACGGAACGGGAAAGACCACTCTGCTTCGCATCATCGTCGGCAGGTATGCTGCCGAAAGCGGCCAGATTCAGATTCCCAAGGGTGTCACGGTGGGGTTCCTCGAGCAGGACTACCTTGAGCAGCCTGGACACATGACCGTGATGGATCTTGCCATGACCGCTTTCGAGGAAGCGAAGAGCATGGAGCAAGGCATGATGGATGTCGCCCAGGCCATGTCGGAAATGACCGACTACGAGTCGGACGAGTTCCATAGCCTGGCCGACAAGCTCGCCCACATGCAGGCGCGTTACGCGGTGCTCGAGGGCGACAAGGCCGAGTCCAAGGCTGCCGAGGTCCTCGAAGGATTGGGCTTCGCAACCGAGGATTTGTCCCGGCCCTTGACGTCGCTCAGCGGTGGGTGGCGCATGAGGGTGTTGCTCGCCAAATTGCTGCTCGAAAAACCGGACCTGCTGCTGTTGGATGAGCCTACGAACCACTTGGACATCGACTCGATCGAATGGCTTGAGCAGTACCTCCAGTCATACCCCGGAGGTGTGGTTCTGGTGAGCCACGACCAGTACTTCATCAACCGCATGGTGAACAAGATTGTGGAGCTCCGCCAGCAGCGTGCGTTCAGCTACGTGGGCAACTACGACGATTTCGTGAAGGAGCGCGAAGTGCAGATCGAAATGCAGCGTGCACAATACGAGGCGCAACAAAAGGAGATCGCCGACGTCGAACGGTTCATCGAGCGGTTCCGGGCCAAGGCCACGAAGGCCAAGCAGGCTCAGAGCCGTGTGAAAAGCCTCGAAAAATTGGAACGGATCGAGGCACCAGAGGAGGCACAACGGAACATTTCCTTCCGCTTCCCCGATCCGCCGGCGAGCGGACAGCTTGTGATCGAGATGGACAACCTCGTGAAATCCTATCCCGACCCCGACGGCGGCCCCGATGTAAGGGTGTTTACGGCCGGTCAAAGGCTCGAAATCAACCGCGGGGACAAAATCGCACTGGTTGGTCCCAACGGCGCGGGAAAATCGACCCTGGCTCGAATCATAAACGGTGCCGAGCCGTTCGACGGCAGCCGGCGTGTGGGACACAACGTCCTTTTTGCCTTTTTCGCGCAGCACTTGGCCGACATGATGTCGTCTGACCGCACCATCATCGACGAAATGGAGGCATCTGCCACTACATCGGAAGCGCGAACCCGAATCCGTACCCTCCTCGGCTGCTTCCTGTTCACGGGCGACGATGTATTCAAGCCTGTATCTGTGTTGAGCGGGGGAGAAAAGAGCCGCGTGGCATTGGCCCGCACACTTCTCCAACCGGCCAACCTCCTCATATTGGACGAACCAACAAACCACCTCGACATCGCAAGCAAGAACGTCTTAGTGCATGCGCTGCGCTCGTACACCGGAACCTTGGTCGCCGTCAGTCACGACCGCCAGTTCCTGTCGGGATTTGCGAACAAAATATGGCGCGTCGAGGGTGGCAAAGTCACCGAATACCAAGGTGGCTACGATTATTACACGTGGAAACGGCAACAGGAACTCGGGCAAACTGCGTCACGTGGGAGCGAACCAACGAAAACAGCCTCTTCGTCAGCCCAGGCTGTGACGGATGCCGCAGGACCTAAGACTAAGGAGCAGAAACGCCTCGAAGCGGAGCAGAGAAACAAGATCAGCAAGGAGACGAAATCCCTGCGGAGACGCATCGAGGAGCTGGAGACAAAAATGGAGAAGCTTGAATCGGAGAAGGCGCTCATTTCCGAAAAGATGGGTGATCCGTCCTTCTACCAGACCTCTGAGGCAGCCGCATCCATCCGTAGGTTTGAGGTCATCGACAACGAACTGAACGAACTGCTCGAAACGTGGACATCTGAGCAGGAAGCCCTGGAGTCTTTCATGGAGCAAATGCGCGATTGATGATCATGTGCTCCGGTACCGCTATTTTCAACACGCCCAACCCAAAAAGGGCATAATCATATTTGCCGGGATCATCGGGATCCAAGCTTGACAGCCGTTCGGTGAGCTCCGTTACGGCCTTCCAGTCGTTTGACGGGCGGCCGAGCAGCCCAAGCAGCCGGGCGTAGCGTGCAACGTGCACATCGAGCGGTATCATCAGCTCCGATGTTGGCATGAAGTCCATGATTCCTGTGTCGACGATGCTTCCTTTTCGGAGGCTCCATCGCAAATACAGCCACAGGCGCTTGCAGCTGCTTCCCTTGCGGGCGTCTCCGATGTGACGGCGCGTGCGCGCAGGCGCGTCGGGATCGACGTCGAAGAACATCTGGTGGAACAACTCCATGATGTTGGATCCGTTCGAGAGGCTCACCTCGTAGACCCTCTTCCAGAAGGACTCAAAGTCGCCATGCTCAGCATAGATTCTGTTTAAAATTCGACAGAGCACATCGATGTCGGTGGCGTTCCAGGTACGGTGCACGAATCCATCAAACCGGTGTGCATCCGTCCTGGTGTAGCCTCTGATTACGTCGTAGGGTTTGTGGTCAAGCCGGCCCAAAAGGTCCTCGACCTTTTTCATGACGATGTCGCGGCGACCCCAGGCCATCAGCGCCGCAAAAAAACCAGCGATCTCCTGATCTTGCTTACGAGAGAATGCGTGCATGAATGCGACCGGATCGGACTCTATGTAGGAAGGCACCTCCACTCTTGCCACAATTTCGTCCAGAAATGGCTTCAGCTCATGCAGCTTTTTCCTGCCGACGATTTTCAATGGCCTCGAATTATCCATCAGTTTCACTCATGAGGGCCAGCGTCAGCTTTCTGTTGGCTTTTGGGAAGGGATACTCGTTGAGTTGCCCTGGATTCACCCACCGAATTTCGGTGCTTGCTTTGGGAGTCGGATTGCCGGCCAAATGGTCGCACAAAAAGGCGTGCAATGTGATCTTAAAATGGGAGTAGGTGTGCTTGAGTTGCATGAACTCACTTCGGATGGCGATGTGGATGTCGAGCTCCTCCAAGATTTCGCGGTGCAGTGCCTGCTCCAGGCTCTCATTGGCCTCCACTTTACCGCCAGGGAATTCCCATAGCCCACCGAGCATTGCGTCTTCAGGCCTGCGGGCGATGAGAAGCTTGCCCTGCCCGTTTGAAATTATTGCGGCGACGATGTGATGATGCGGAACTTTAGGTTTCGGCGATTTATAGGGTATCGCATCCGTCTGGGCCATTTTATGCGCCACACACCAAGTTGACAAGGGACAGGAATCGCATGATGGACTTGCAGGTGTGCAAACCAGAGAACCCAGCTCCATCACAGCCTGGTTGAACTCGCCTGGCAGATCCGGATCCAGAAGATCGTCGGCCATTTTTTGGATCGTCGATTTGGTTTGCTGGGACCTGACGTCCTCACTGATGCCGAAGAATCTGCTCAGCACCCTGATCACGTTTCCGTCCACTACGGCGTGCGGTCTCGCATAGGCAATGCTGGATATGGCCGCAGCGGTGTACGGACCAACCCCGGGGAGCCCGATGAGCTGATCATACGATTCGGGGAAGGTGCCGCCAAAGGATTCTGCGACCACTTTGGCGGCCTTGTGCAGATTTCTCCCACGGGAGTAGTAACCCAAACCTTCCCACAGCATGAGGACGTCATGCAGATCGGCTTTTGCAAGATCAAATACGGTGGGAAAGGAGGCAACGAATTTCAGGTAATAGGGGGTTGCTTGGTCAACCCGGGTCTGCTGAAGCATTACCTCCGACAGCCAAATCTTGTAGGGGTCTGAACTGCCACGCCAGGGCATTTCTCGTTTGTTGACCTCGTACCATGCCTTCAGAGACTGACGCACCAAGATAAGGTCGCCGCCGGAAAGGGTCATCGACGCAGTCGTATGACGTTCAGGACCACCTCGTTCGACATGGAGGCGCCGAACTGGTCTGAGGTTATGATTTGCAGCACATGCATGCCCAATTGCCTATCTGTGGGGGTCCATCTCAGTAGGCCTGTTTGAGCGTCGAGCATCACGCCCTCTGGCAGATTTACGCCCGTGTATCTAACAAGGTCGGAGTCGTTTCCGTCGGGATCCACTCCGACAAGCTGAAGGCTGTACTCATCGTCGACTGGGATGCTCACTGGCCTGGTTGGAGTAAGCCGTGGCGGGGCGTTGAACTGCCTCACTTCCACTTTGAACGTGATGCTGTCGGAGGCGCCAAGCCGGTTTGTAGCGATTACCGTAAACGTGTTGGTGCCTATGTCCGAATTCGTCGGCTGCCACATCAGCGCATTGCCCCTTACAGGCAACGAACCGGATGAGTGCCGCGCATACCAACTCAAGCCCTGTTCGGAACCCTCCTCAAGGGTGAAACTCACAAGGAGTGGCTGTGGAAATGGGATATTTCGGTCATTGACCGGAGCAATGCGTATTTGTCGGCTCGGGGTCACTTCAGCAGCCACAGAATCAGTCATTGCGATGTCTTGCATGGTGCTGATGCGTCCAAATTCGCTGATCCACACGTTGCCTTTGTTGAAGGTCACGTAATTGCCGGCGCTCGGGTTGTCCCTCAAAATGGTGACGGCCTTGTCAGGGGCGGTTTCCACTCTCCACAACCGGGCATCGGCTGTGCGCACCACCCATCCTGAACCGGCATGGTAGGCGTGGGTCACCGACGAGCCTATGGTGGCAACCTCGGTTGGAAACATCGTGCGGTCCCATTCAATCGCAACACCGATGTCGGTGGTGAGCAGGATGTTGCCGTTCGATTCGAATATCCGTCTGGCATTGAAGCCTGTAGGAACGGGCGCCTCCTGAGTGACGGATCCCCCGGACACCGTAAACGGATAGATGGTGCCTGTACTCCCAAGCACATAAATCCTGTTCGAGTAGGAGGCGATGTCGATGGCCGTTTCACCCGGCCCAAATTTCACAGGAACGATTTCATACGAGCTTTCCATGCTGGCGGGATCGGCCAACGACATGCTTGCAACGCCACGGTCGCCCATCGCCATGAAAATCCTGCTTCCCACCCGAGCAAGCCCCAGGGGCTCCGATTCGAGCACGGCAGCCGAATATAAGGCCTGCGACACCGTCGGATCGATGACGGTCAGACGCCGGTCGTTGCCAAACAGGTAGGCAAACCGCGCGTCACTTCTTAGGTCAGTGCCTTTTCGCAGGAGTGCGTCCGAGTTGTACAACCATATCAGCGAATCAGCCGATGCCCTGAATACGGAAAGGCCCTCCGACGAGCTCAAAACATAGACATGGGTGTTCGACCCAGTGATGGCTTGAACCCCAGGCACCCTCAACACACTCTGTGCCGAGGCTGACGTGAACGCAGCCAACAACAATGCCAGGATGGAACCAGATTTGATCATATTTAACATGTCATATCCAATGATGTGCTTTATACCACTGCACGGTGTCAAAAATTCCCTCATCCAATGATACTTTGGGGGTATACCCAAGTTCCTCGTGGGCCTTTTGGGTCGAACACATCCATTCGAGCACCATTTCGCGGGCCTTTTCGCGATTCAGTGCCGGATACGCCCCGACCAAAGCTGCACTCTTCTCGACGCCGGCTGCAATTTTGTGCACCCAGCTCGGTTTGATCCGTAACGCGCGGATTTTGTGCCCAAGTGCGCGAGCCGTCGCCATCCTGAAATCATTCCACGTAATAGCAGGCTCCCCGGCAATGAAGTATGTGGTAAGGCCCTCCGGGTGTTGACGGGCTGCAAGCTGCATGCCGCGGACCAAGTCTTTGACGTGAACCACCGAAAGGCGCGTGCTCGAGCCGTCGCCCACCATCGGGAAGATTCCCCGCGCTGCCATCTTGAAGATCGTTAGAATATCCTGCTCCCGCGGTCCATAGACGGCCGGTGGACGCACGATGGTCACGCTGGTCTGTCCTGCGTCCGACGATATGTCGGCGACCATCTCCTCCATGGCCTTCTTTGAATTGCCATAATGCGTGACCGGCTCCATGGGGTCGGTCTCGACGAGCGGGCGACCGTTGCTTGGTCCGACGGCGGCCAGGCTGGAGAGGATCACCACCTTTGGCACCTTCATTTTGATCGCCAACCGAAGCACGTTCTCGGTCGACTCGATGTTGCCCCTCACAAAGGCCTGCTCGTTCGGCGCCTTCACCACACCTGCACAATGGTAGACCACCTCGCATCCCTCGAGGCCCTGTTTGAGTGCCTTCAGGTCGAAAAGGTCGCCCTTGACGACTTCGATGTCTCTGCCTTCGAGCCATTTGAGGTCGTTACGCACCAAGCAGCTCACCTTTTGCCCACCCTTAAATAACAGATCATCGGCAAGATGACTCCCGATGAAACCGGTGCCACCGGTAATAAAGGCTTTCATGCTGGGATTTCGTATATTTGGAGGCTATCGCCCATGTTACCGCTTGTGAGACGAACGGGGTTTCCGTCGCCACAAGATAGGGAGCATTCCTAAATATAACCTTGTCCAAAACTTGCTTCAAGCAGGTATCCCGATACTTTAGATGAGCCAAAAAGAGTTGCGCATTGCCATTTTCACGGGTAATTACAATCACATCCGTGATGGAGTTTCGCTCACCCTCAACCGGTTGGTGAAATTTTTGGAGTCGAAGAACATTCCCGTGCTCGTTTTTGGCCCCACGGCAGATGAACCGGCTTTCGATCACATCGGCGAGTTCATCGCGGCGCCATCCATCCCGATGCCCGGACGACCAGAATACCGAGTTACCATCGGCTTTCCGGAGGAAGTGCAGCGCAGGCTGCGCGAGTTCGCTCCCACGCTCATCCATATTGCCACACCCGACCTGCTCGGTTTCAGGGCCATGCGCTTTGCCCAATCGAACAACATCCAGATCGTAGCCTCCTACCACACGCACTTCACAAGCTACCTTAAATATTACAATATGGACATGCTCGAGATACTCGGATGGAAGTATCTCGTCTGGTTCTATAGCCAGTGCAAGCACATCTATGTGCCGACGGCGTCAATGGCCGACGAGCTCGCCGAAAAAGGCATTCGCGAGGGGCTGCGCATCTGGGCACGCGGTGTGGAGACGGAGCTGTTCAGCCCCGATAAACGCGACATGGAGTGGAGGAGGTCGAACGGAATTGCCGACGACCAGCTCGTCGTGACGTTTGTGTCAAGGCTTGTATGGGAAAAGGACCTCCAGACGGTGGTCGACACGCTGCGCAAGGTCACTTCTGTGAACGCATCGGTCAAACCCATGATCGTCGGTGACGGTCCGGCAAGGAAGGAACTCGAACAGCTCGTGCCGAACGGGTTCTTCACCGGATTCCTTACGGGAGAAGATCTGGCAAAAGCCTATGCAAGCAGCGACATCTTCTTCTTCCCGTCCGACACCGAGACCTTCGGTAACGTGACCCTCGAGGCCATGTCGAGCGGTGTCCCAGCCGTCGTGGCCGATGCTACCGGCAGCAAAAGCCTGATCGAAAACGGAGTTAACGGGTATCTCGGCACCCCCAAGAAGACACGCGAGTTTGCCGACCTCATCCTAAAACTTGCGGGCGATGCTGACGTGCGCTCGCTCATGTCGCATGCAACGCGCCAGAAGGCCCTGGCCTACTCGTGGGACACCATCAACAACGGTTTGCTGGACCAATACCGCGAAGCATTGGATCAACCGTGTCCAGACCTCAAGTTTTGACGCCCCTAAAACTCCTGTACATATCCCACCTGCACCCTGCCGAAGGATCGCCGCTCGAAAACATGGGAGGCATGCAAAGGGTGAGCATGCAGCTTGTGGAGGCTCTTCGTCAACGTGGCGATGTGGATCTGTCTACCGAGATCCTGCATGCCAACTGGGAGGGCATAGCTGCCCAGACGTTCAAATTTGCCGTCGAGCTCCTGTTCCGCATTCCTAGCATCGTAGCCGAGCGTTCGGTCGACGTGGTCTTATTCTCGTCGATGGTGACGGCTGCATTGGCGCCGATTCTGCGAAAGAAGGTAAATGTCCCGATGGTGGCCATCAATCACGGCAGAGACGTCACCTTGCCAGTGGGACTGTACCAGGCCTACATCAAAAGAGTGTTCCGCTCCTTGGATGCAACTATTTCTGTGAGCAACGCGACGCGGGACGAATGTGTGCTGCGAGGAATGGATCCAGAGAGGGCCCATGTCTTTCCGAATGGGCTTCCGATCGGGAGCAAACCGCTTTCGCCCGACAAAACTTCGGCAAGACTGTTGCTGAACGAACGATTCGGTGTCCCGACCGACGGAAAGCTCGTCCTGTCGGTTGGCAGGCAGGTGAAGCGCAAGGGCCACCAATGGTTCCTCGAGAGTGTGATTCCGCTTTTGAGCAACACTTACCGGATCGTTTTCGTGGGTGACGGACCCGAGAGCCACAAGCTGGCACAGGTCGCCGAGAATTACATGGGTCCCCACAGCGTGCACTTGCTTGGCCGAATCAGCGACGACCACCTGAACCTTGCCTACGACGCCGCCGATGTGTTTGTGATGCCAAATGTGCCGGTACCTGGCGACATGGAGGGATTCGGCATCGTCATGATCGAAGCGAATGTGCGCGGCGTGCCCGTGGTTGCATCCGATCTCGAGGGCATTAAAGATGTCATAACCAACGGAATCAACGGATACCTGATCGAACCGCTGCAACCGCAACGATTTGCCGCAGCTATTGAACGCATAGGCACGGCGAACGACGTGTTCGATCCTGCTGTTGTGTCGGGACACGTGGTCCAAATGTTCGGATGGGAATCGGTCGCAGATCGGTATGTCAGGCTGTTTCAGTCACTCGCTAAACGTGATCCCCGCACTCTCGCTCAGATTTGATAGATCGAATCTACTAAGTATATTAACACATTGATAAAACACCGTTGAACCAGGGTAAGGTTACATGGATAAAGACAAGCTACAGGTCAAGCCTCAAGACATTTTCACGAAGGCTTACGAGTTTAAAAAAGCCGATGAGGTCAAAGCCTTGGGCCTTTTCCCTTATTTCAAGCCCCTTACGGCTACCGACGGCACCGAGGTGGTCATCGAGGGCCAAAAGGTCATCATGGCCGGCTCCAACAATTACCTGGGTTTGACGAACGATCCACGCATGATCAAGGCCGCACAAAAGGCCATCACCAAATATGGGACCGGCTGCACGGGGTCGCGGTATTTGAACGGGACGCTCGATCTACACCTCGAGCTCGAGGAGAAGCTCGCCGAATTCATGCAGAAAGAGGCATGCGTGTTGTTCAGCACGGGTTACCAGACCAACGAAGGCTCCATCCAGACGATTGCCACGCGCAACGACGTGATATTTTCTGACAAGGACAACCATGCCTGCATCGTGGTGGGCACCCTTTGCTCGAATGCGCGCACGGTTCGTTACAACCACAACGACATGGACCAGCTGCGCAAACTGCTGGAACGTGAGGATCCCTCGCTGGGCAAGATCATTGTGAGCGACGGTGTGTTCTCGATGTCGGGAACGCTTGCCAAGGTCCCAGAACTCGTCAGCCTCGCCAAAGAATTCGGTGCCAGGCTCTATCTCGACGACGCCCACGCCATCGGCGTGATCGGAGAAGGCGGGCGAGGCTCCGCGTCGAGCTTCGGACTGCTCGACGACGTTGACCTCGTGAGCGGCACCTTCTCCAAGAGCTTTGCCTCGCTGGGTGGCTTCTTGGTCGGCGACCGTCCCGTGATCGAGTATATCCGCCACAATTCTCCGGCCCACATCTTCAGCGCATCCATGCCGCCCGCAAACGTGGCGACGGTACTCAAGGCACTTGAAATTCTGCAGTCGGAACCGTGGAGGCTCCAGCGACTGGAGGAGATATCAACCTACATGAGGGAGGGTCTGCGAGACCTCGGCTTCAACGTGTGGACCAGCCAGTCGCCCATCATCCCCGTGGTCATTGGCGAGATGCTCCAGTGCTTCCAGTTCTGGCGCGCCCTGTTCGAAGCAGGCGTGTACGTAAACGCGGTAGTGCCTCCGGCAGTGCCCCGCGGGCAGTCGTTGGTGCGCACCAGCTACATGGCAACGCACACCAACAGCCAACTCGACGCCATTCTCGATGCTTTCAAGCGCGTCGGGATTCAGATGGGTGTGATCGACTCAAACGGTAACGGACTTCTAAACAACGGATAAAAAGGACGTGCACGAAACGATCGAAACCACAGGAATCTACCTTGTAAGCGACCCGGGCGAGCGTAAGGAATTCCTGAAGTTTCCGTACACCTTGTACAAAGATCATCCCCAGTGGATTGCCCCGCTGATGATGGAGCAAAAGAAGCTCATCGACACGGCAAAGAACCCCTTCTACGAGACGTCTGACCTTGCCATGTTCGTGGCTACCCGCAACGGGAAGACCGCAGGCAGGATTGCTGCCATCCATAATCGGGCGTACAACGATCACCATGGCACCAACATCGGTTTCTTTGGTTTTTTCGACTGCATCGACGACCAAAAAGTATGCGATCTGCTCATCAAGGCCGTCGGCGACTGGTTCAGCGAGCGCGGCATAGTCGAGGTGCTTGGTCCAACTAACCCGGGGATGATGGACGTGATCGGCGTTCTTGTCGACGGGTTTGAGCATGAACCGTTCCTGTTGATGGCGTACAACTTCCCCTATTACGACACCCTGCTCAGAAATGCCGGGATGGTGAAGGCAATGGACCTCTTTGCCTACCGAGTCAACAAGCAGACCGTGACGCTCGACCGCATGGCCAGAGCCTCCGACATCGTGAGGTCACGAATTCCGAACCTTACGATCCGCGAGGTGAACCTCAAAGACTTTGACCACGAAGTCTCCATCATTCGGCACATCTTCAACCGTGCCTGGTCGAGGAATTGGGGCTTTGTCCCTCTTTCCGAATCGCAGTTCAAATACTTGGCCAAAGACCTCAAAACAATCATCGACACCGATTTTGCCCAGATCGCCGAAGTCGAGGGCATCCCAGTTGCGTTTTCCATCGCCCTGCCTGACATGAACCAGGCACTCAAGCACATCGACGGAAAACTCATGCCCTTCGGAATCTTGAAATTGTTATATTACGCTCGCAAAATTCACCAGCTGCGAACGGCTCTGATGGGGGTCATCCCTGAGTTTCAAGGCAAGGGGATCGATGCGCTCCTGCATAAGCAGGTCATCGAAAACGGGCTTGCCAAAGGGTTCGACTCGGCTGAATTGAGCTGGATTTTGGAATCAAACGTCGATATGATACGTGTGGCGGAACGCATAGGTGCAACTGTCGAAAAACGTTATCGAATGTATACCAAGATGTACGGGGAACCGGAACGTCAGCCGAATTGATGCATGTTACACTCGGGGCCTGAATCCCTGTTAGCGTGCCGGAACAATTAGTTAATTAATCAAATTACCTATGAGTATCAAGCTCCAGAACGCAGTCGAAAGCCTGGTCCCGGCAGGATCCAAATACACCATCAGACCAACGCCGCTCAAGAAATTCAGCCTTGACCATCTCGTCGGAATTTACCGGCAGATGCTCCGCTCGCGCAGGCTCGATGAAAAGATGCTCACGCTGTTAAAGCAGGGCCGCGGTTATTTCCATATCGGCGGGGCAGGCCACGAGTGCATCCAACTGGCGGTGGCCGAACACATGCAGAAGGGCAAGGACTGGAGTATGTGCTACTACCGCGACATGGCCTATTCGCTGGGTATGGGGATGACACCGCGGCAGCTTTTGTCGGCCCACCTGAGCAAGGTTTCAGACACGTCGCATGGAAAGCAGATGCCGTCGCACTTCAACTCGAAGGAGCTTCGGATCGTGTCGGTGTCGAGCGCGTTGGGCAACCAGTTCCTCCCGGCCCTTGGGCTAGCCCAGGGTGCCCAGTTCCTCGAAAAGGACGAGGTGGTGTACGTGTCGACCGGCGACGGGGGTACCTCGGAGGGCGTCTTCTTCGAAATGGTCAACTGGGCCACGCGCGTGAATGCCCCGCTTGTGATGGTGGTGCAAGACAACAAGTACGCCATCAGTGTTCCCGTAGAGGAGCAGACGAGCAATGCCAGCATATCGAAGAGCCTTCAGGGTTTCGAGAATCTCACCATATTTGAAGTCGACGGAACCGACTGGCTGCAGTCTTGGGCAGCCGCCGAAAAGGCCGTGCAGATCGCCCGCTCCGGTAAGGGACCCGTTCTCATCCACGCGCACGTTGTTCGCCTCCTGCCCCATTCGTCCTCCGACGACCACAAGAAGTACCGGACCGAAGAGGAACTGGAGATGGACCGCATGCACGACCCCATCCTCAAAATGGAAGAGTACATCTCCATCTTAGATGTGGCTGGAACGGTCGATTTTGAGCAGATCAAGGCGGAAGTGCGCCAGCAAATCGACGACGACACCAACTGGTGCCATGAGCAGGACGACCCCAAGCCTGAAGACGCGATGAGGTACGTGTTCAGCGAGAAGGAGCTGAACTTCGAGCATTACAAGCAGGAGCCCGTCGGCGATCCCATTGTTATCGTCGACGCCATCAACCACGCCATGGCCGAGGAGATGGAGCGCGACAGCAAGGTGATCGTGTTCGGGGAGGACGTGGCTGGCGGCAAGGGTGGTGTTTTTACCGCCACCCGTGGTTTGACCGCCCGTTTCGGCGCCGATCGGTGCTACAATTCCCCCATTGCGGAAGCTTCGATCGTGGGAACGGCGGTGGGCTTGTCTATTCAAGGTTTCAAGCCGGTCATTGAAATCCAGTTTGGAGACTATATCTGGCCGGCCATGCAGGAGATCCGGAACCAGCTGGCCACGCTGCGCTACCGAAGCCACAATCATTTCGGGGCTCCGATGGTGATTCGTGTCCCGATCGGAGGGTATATTCACGGCGGTCTCTGCCACAGCCAGAACATTGAGACGTTTTTCGGCCATATCCCAGGTATCAAGGTTGTTATGCCCTCGAATGCCGCAGATGCCAAGGGTCTGCTCAAGGCGGCCATCCGATGCGACGACCCCGTGATGTTCTTGGAGCACAAGTCACTTTATCGCCAGGGTTTTGCGCGCTCACCGGAACCTGGGCCAGATTATCTGGTACCAATAGGCAAGGCCAGTGTGTTGCGCGAAGGCAGCCATCTGACAATCGTAACCTATGGTGCGCTCGTTCAGAAGGCCCTCAACGCGGCTCGCGAGTGGGCGCAGAAGGGCGTCGAGATAGAAGTCGTCGACCTGCGCACCCTTGTCCCGCTCGACACTGAAACCGTGCTCGAATCCGTTAAAAAAACCGGACGCATTCTCGTATTTTATGAGGACGTGGAATTTCTGGGGTACGGAGCAGAGATTTCGGCGTTGGTAGCCGAAAAGGCATTCACCCACCTCGATGCTCCCGTCATGCGCCTGGCCGGAAAATTTGCGCCTGTGCCTTTCGCTGCGATCATGGAAGATTTCGTGCTTCCGAACGATGCGAAACTGAAGGCCGCCATCGAAAAACTGATTGAATTCTAAGCCCTGAAGCTATGCGTATCTTTGCCGCTCTAGTCATCCTTTTGTTCACCGCCGCACCTATGTTTGCACAGGGCGGAAAAATCGTGTTTGAAAAGACGGTGCACGACTTTGGGGATGTTCAGGAGGGAACCATTGCCACCCATACGTTCTCATTCAAAAACGATGGACGCAGGCCGCTGCGTCTCGTCACAGTTAAAGCCAGCTGCGGATGCACCACTCCCGAGTATTCGATGGAACCCGTGGCTCCGGGTGAGACGGGATTCATCAAGGTGGCCTACGATTCGAACGGCAGGCCAGGCATCATCGACCGAGAGGTCACCGTGCAGACCGACGGAGATCCCGTGTTTGTGACGTTGCAGATCAAAGGTGCCGTCCTGAACGACAAAATCAAAGGCCGGCAGCTCACGCAGCTCGGAAACCTCCTCTTCAATGAGGGCACTGTCGACACGGGATCCTTGAAACTTGGCACCGCCTTTTCGCACAGTGTCGAGTACCAGGTGACCGGGAACAGAGGCGTCAAAATTCTCAAGGTGGAGGCTCCGTCCGATGTCGACGTCAAACATTTCCAGTTCACTGCACAGCCACAAGAGATATTTCAGTTCACGATATACTTCAATCCGGCAGCCTCAAGACGCCCGGGGGCATTCAACGAAGCCATCACGTTGGTGACCGACGATCCCGTGATGCCCAGAAAGACCGTCTTCCTGTCGGGAGTACTTACACCATCCAACGATTAATAGATCTACGTCAATGAGCGATTTCCGCATTGAGCACGACTCCATGGGGGAGGTCCGTGTTCCGTCCTGGGCTTATTATGCCGCCCAAACCCAGCGTGCCGTCGAGAATTTCCCAATTTCCGGATACCGTTTCAGTTCCTCTTTCATACAGGCGGTTGCACACATCAAAAAAAGTGCCGCCAAGGTGAACGGCGATCTTGGTATGATCACGGAGATGCAGTCTGCCTACATCCGGAAGGCCTGCGACGAGGTGATTGCCGGGAAGTATGACGACCATTTTCCCATCGACATCTACCAGACGGGATCGGGCACATCGACCAACATGAACGCCAATGAAGTGATTGCCCACCTGGCGGTGGAACTCGCCACGGCCGATGGTGCCACAGACGTCAAGATCCACCCGAACGACCATGTCAATTTTGGCCAAAGCTCCAACGACGTGATACCCACTGCCATACGAGTGGCGGCATGTTTAGAGGCCAAAAACTGCCTGATTCCAGCCTTAGACCACTTGGCATCCGCATTTGAAGCCCAAGCCAAAGCCAACGCACATGTCGTCAAGACCGGCAGGACCCACCTTATGGACGCCATGCCTGTCACCTTCGCACAAGTCTTCGGTGGATATGCCAGCCAACTTCGTGCCGGCATCGAACGCGTCGAGGCTGCCTTGGTGCGTGCACGCGAACTGCCGCAGGGTGGTACGGCGGTAGGCACTGGAATCAACACGCATCCTGAATTTTCGTCTCGATTTGCCACTGAAATTGCCAACGACACGGGCTTCGAGTTCATCGATGCACGAGACCATTTTGAGGCGCAGTCAACCGTTGATGCCGTCGTGGAGCTGAGTGGTCAGCTCAAGACGGTCGCCGTGAGCCTGATGAAGATCGTGAACGATCTGCGCTGGATGAACTCCGGCCCAAACAGTGGCCTGTCGGACGTGTTCCTGGCACCACTGCAGCCAGGGTCATCGATCATGCCCGGAAAGGTCAACCCTGTGATCGAGGAGTCGGTTGCCATGGTCTGCGCCCAAGTTGTCGGCAACGATGCAACCGTCAATGTCGGTGGCATGATGGGCAATTTTGAGCTGAATGTGATGCTCCCCGTTGTTGCACACAACGTACTCGAGTCTATCCGCCTCCTCTCGAACGCAAGCCGCAATTTGGCAGACCGCTCCGTGAGCAAGATCAAGGTGAACGTGGCCAACGTAACCGACAAGCTCGAGAAGAACCCTATCCTCGTAACAGCGCTCAACCCGCTGATCGGATATGATTTGGCTGCAAAAATCGCAAAGAAGGCGTATGCCGAGAACCGCAGCCTAAAAGACGTCGCAAGAGAGATGACCGACCTCAGCGACGAAGAGCTGAATAAGGCGCTCGACCCCATCCAGATGACCAAGGGCGGCTTTACCGAATAGTAGGGTAGTAGATAGAGTTGTGGTATAGTTTAGTTGTCAGTGGCAAAGTGATACACATTCTCACTCTGCAGCTCACGACTCTACTGCTCTACTACTAACTACTCAGCTAGAGAATCACGCGGTCGATCAGGATCAAGATCCAGATCATGGGCAGGTAGCCTAAGGAGGCGAACATCAGCTTTCGGGCGTTGTTTCGGTCACGTACTTGTAGGAAGCGGTAGCCATGCAGAATGTAATAGAATGTGGCGGCGATAGCGCCAATCAGGTAGATCCATGAGCTTGTGCCTACGGCGAACAGGGCCACGATAGTCGGCACAAGGAACAAGATGACCGCAAACGTTATGCGAGCCAGCTTGATGCCGCTCTCGTCATTCATCGGAAGCATCCGAAACCCGGCACGCGAATAATCTTCGCCATACATCCAAGCGATGGCAGTAACGTGCGGAACCTGCCATAGGAACACGATCATGAACAGCACCCACATGCCAGGGTCGGAGATGCTGCCCGTGGCTGCTGCCCATCCACCCACCGGTGGCAGGGCCCCAGGTATGGCACCGACGAACACGTTCACAAATGATACGCGCTTCATCGGTGTGTACGCCCAGAGGTACAGCGCCGTGGTCGCTGCCGACACCAACGCGGCGGTGATGTTAATCTGGATGATAAGATAGCTAAGGCCGGCAAAAATGAGGAACGTGCTGAATGCAAATGCCGCTGCCGGACTCACCCTGCGTGTGGGAAGTGGACGGTTGCTGGTGCGGTTCATCAGACCGTCGAGATCCCGCTCAATGAACATATTGTAGGCACTCGTGCCGCTGGCGATCAGAAAAGTGCCCAGCATAGCGTGCAGCAGCGTGAACCAGCTGAACGCAGATCCCGCCCCCAAGACATACCCTATTACCATGCTTACTAGCACGAGCATTGTGATGCGCGGCTTGGTGAGCGTGTAATAATCCCGCAGGGTTACAGACAAGCCCAGATGGGCTTTTTTTGTTTCTTGGATGTGGTTCATGCCCAACTTAAAATGCATCGGTATTCGTTTGCAGGACGCCGGTGGCAAGGTGAGAACCTCAAACTGCCAGCATCTTCCTAAAATACGGATTTTACAGATGATATAGCACGCAAATCGTGGCCTCAATGGTATTATGTCCCCATCAACGCCAAATAATTTGGAACAGAAGATCCTCTCGCATGTGTTAATTCCACTGCCGGCGGATGGTATTTTACGTCCGGTTCACGTATCTTTTAAGACTAAATAGTCCTAATAAAACTCCATGAAACTCGACGCCTTTCAGAAGACAGCTCTCACCACGGTCGCAGCGACTCTTTTTCTGATATTTGTCGGTGGTCTGGTCAGGGCTGCCGGCGCCGGATTGGGGTGTCCCGACTGGCCTCAATGCTTTGGGATGTGGATACCGCCCACATCCTTGGATCAGCTCCCGCCACAGTTCGATCCATCGCAATTCAATGTAGCCAAAACTTGGATTGAGTACGTGAACAGGCTCATCGGCGTTGTGATTGGACTTTTGATCATAGCCACTGCCATTTTGTCGCTGCGTTTCAGAAAAACCAAGCCCCAGATCACATGGGCATCCGTCACATCGTTGGTGTTGGTGATCTTTCAAGGGTGGCTGGGTGGACAGGTCGTTCGGTCGGCTCTTGAAGAGTGGCTGATCACCGTGCACATGCTCATGGCTATGGTGATAGTCAACATGCTGATCTATGCCACATTTAAGGCTTTCAGCGAGCATTTTTCATACTCGCTGCACGACGGCGTGCGGAAGCATTTGCTGCTCGTCACGGGGATTCTTCTTTTTGCGGCCCTCATGCAGATGGGTATAGGCACGCAAGTGCGCGAGGCAATCGATGTGGTGGTCAAGGCGAATCCCGGCCTCGACCGATCTGAGTGGCTCGAGCGTGTCGGTTTCATCGACCATCTGCACCGCAGCACGTCGTGGTCGCTGTTGATTCTTGGGGTCTACCTCGGTTGGTTCGTCAACAAGTCCGCCGTTGCCAAACCGCTTGTAAAAATCACCTATGGCGTACTTCTTAGCATCTTTATTCAAATTATTCTGGGTGTGGGGTTGGCCTACATGGGAATGCCCGCGGCATTTCAGGTGCTGCATCTCACCTTCGCCGCTATTTTGGTGAGCGGCCTCATCCTGATGATGTACATGGTTCAGGAAGGTAAGCCAGACCTGCAGCACTGATCAATGTTTTTGGCATACTGCCGCTATTTTGATAGATTGAACGATACGAATCGAATGAAATTTGGTGAATGTGATCCACAATGATGAAGCGAACAATCAGTCTGCGGTTGGTATTGGTAACAGCACTTCTACTCATTGCGGGTTCAGCTTTTGACACCTACAAGGATCCCTTATCCAAGGCCGTCGAGATCCTTCAGACCTATATAAACACATATACTCCCGAGAAAATCTACATCGTCACGGATCGGCCTTTCTATGCTGCCGGCGAAATCCTGTGGTACAAGGCATGGCTGGTGAACGGCGTGAACCACAAGCCCGACAGCCCCAGTCAGACCATGTATGCCGAGCTGTTGTCTCCAGCTGGCGAGGTGGTTCTTTCGAAGGTCCTGAAATCTGTTGACGGTGGTGTCGCCGGCGATTTCTTCCTGCCTGAGAATTTGGCACCCGGAACGTACACGCTCCGGGCATACACGAATTGGATGAAGAATTTCGACGATTCTTGGATGTTTCGTCGCAGCATACGAATCATCCAGCCCGGCGACAACAGCCCTCTGGCCGATTTGAATGTGGATCTGGGCGGTGATGCTCATCGCCTGACGCTCAAATGGGTGCTGCTGGACGAATCGGGCACCCCCCTCAACAACACGGAGGTCGACCTGACGCTTCATGCCGGCCAATCGCGCCTGGCCAGGACAAGTGTACGTACGGATGACCAGGGAGCGATCGAGTGGTCAACGGAGGTTGATGTCAACCCAGAATCAGCTGAATTGCCGTATGTGGACGTGAGCTATCGTATCGGCCGAGATCGGTTCTCCTATTCGTTGCCGGTGCCAGAGTTGGCTCCCATGGAGTTTCATCTGCTCCCAGAGGGTGGAGACCTTATTGCAGCCACGGAACAGAGGGTTGCCTTTAAGGCAACAGACGGCTCCGGTCGTGGAGTTAGCGTCTCGGGCATCGTCAGGGATGCTGAGGGGAACGAGGTAGCCCGCATAGAGGACGATTTTCGAGGTATGGGCCATTTCCTCATCGCGGCTAAACCCGGGGAGGCCTATACAGCTGAGGTATCGCTGAACGGAATGCCAACCCGAATCTTTCAGTTGCCTGAGGTTAAGGAGTTTGGGATTCAGCTTTCAGCCGATATGGCGGATCCAGAAGATGTCATTCTCTCAATACGTACGGTCGGTGTCGCCACGGATGTGACCCTGATTGGGCACACGCGGGGTGAGCTGGTATTTTCGGGTGGGGCGTCGGCTTCCCCCGACGGATTTGTGGCGAGAGTGCCTAAACGTGACCTCAAGTCGGGTATCACCCATTTTACCGTCTTCGATGGAGCCGGCAATCCCAAGGCAGAGCGGCTCATATTCCTTCCGCCTAATCCACGCGGGAATGTGCAGCTGTTAACCGATAAAGACTCCTACAAGAGCCGTGAAGCCGTGAGCCTCGATGTGGCTTACCTTGACATTGACGGAAATCCAATTCGATCTGATTTGGCGGTATCGGTTGTTCGGGACGATGAGGCCAATTACGGGTATGCAGACCGATCCGATATTCGAAGCTACTTGTTGTTGAGCTCAGATCTTACGGGTTTCATAGAAGCGCCGTCCTATTACATGAATCCTGATCCGGCTGTCCAGCTTCATGCCGATCTGCTGATGATGACACACGGTTGGAGAAGGTTCAGTTGGGATGACTACATCTCAGGAAACGAGCCGGTGATCACAGAATTTGTCGAGGATGGAATTTCCATTTCAGGGACATACATTCAAGGCAATAACGGTCGGATCATTCGAAACGAGGAATTGACCATTGCCGTGAATCCCCAAAACCCAAGCTATTTTACCGTGCGTTCCGATGACGACGGCAATTTCCGAGTCGATGGTCTGGACATTGCCGACTCGACGACCGCAGTGGTTCAAGGCGACGATAATAATGGACGCAGACCAATCGATTTTACTGTGAATCCGCTATACACGCCCCACACCGACAGTAGATGGCATCCAAGCCTGCCACCCATCCCATTAGATGACATCGACAAAGGCTATTCAAAAGAGGCACGCAACCGATTGACGATCGACCGGTCGTTTGGATTGTCGAACAGTGTTCGAGAGTTGGGCGAAATTGTGGTTGAAGCTCAGGCTGTAACACAAGAAGAGCAGGTAGAGGAGCAGTATAATCGAGTTTATGGGTCACCTGACAGATCATTCGTGCCTTCGGCCTCCGATTTGCAGCGCGGTGGCACAGCTTTCGATCTTTTGAGGGGTCGAACCGGGGCTTTCAGAATATCTGGATCGGGTGCCGGCACAAGGGTCACATCTGCCAGATCGGCCACACTTACAAGTACTACAACCCCGCTCTTCTTCTTGGATGGCGTGGAAGTGGATGCATCGGCCATTGCCAGGGTCAGGATCCAAGACATCGGGGTGATCGATATCTTGACCGAAGTTTCTTCGACGGTCATGTTCGGGGCCCGTGGATCGAACGGCATCATCTCCGTATTCACCCGCAAGGGAGGTCCGGCACCCGTTCCCGAGACAAATATGGTCACCAAAAAGGTGCCCGGCTATTATGTGGTGCGTGAATTCTACGCTCCCGATTACACTCAAAACCTCGAGATTCACCGCAAACCGGATTCCAGGTCTACCCTTTGGTGGGCTCACACGGTCAGGACAGATCAAACTGGACTCGCCAAACTGCGCTTCTTCACCAGCGACGATACCGGAGTGTTCCGAATTCGTGTCGAGGGGATTGACGTAGACGGGATGCCGCTCATGCAGGAGGTGACCTTCAGGGTTGAATGATCCCTTTAAGGTTATTGTGCCGAATCAATCTTTCGTCGAAAATTAATACCAATTTCGGCCACGGGATAAACTAATGCAGTATCTGATGCGTCTATAGTCCAACACATCCATATACTCAATTAAATGTCCCGCACTGTCCGTTATTCCTTGGCGATTACCCTGCTGGCGGCATGGTTACTAGCCTGGCATCCGTCCTCCGATTTGGCATCGCGTGTACTGGCATCGCTCGAGCGCTACATGCTGCAATATCCACCCGAGAAAGTCTATGTTTTTACCGATAAGCCACATTATTCGGTAGGTGAGAATCTGTGGTACAAGGGGTGGCTTGTAAATGGATCTGATCATCACCCAAATTCACCGAGTAAGATTGTATATGTCGAATTGATTGCACCCGACAGCACGGTCGCGATGCAACAGACCCTTAGGGTGGTTGATGGAACCTTGAACGGCGATTTTTATCTGCCTCATGATCTTCCAACCGGCCACTATACCTTGAGGGCGTACACAACTTGGATGCGAAATTTCGACCATGAGTATTTTTTTCATCGACAAATTTCCATTGGAAACCTTGCTGTCGAATCGGTTGATGAGCCCACAATAGACAACGAATTGGTGCTTCGACTTTTCCCTGAAGGTGGAGAATGGGTCTCCGGTTTGCCGGTGGTATTCGGCATAGAAGCAGTCCACAAATCGGGAACACCCGTAAAGGGACTTACGGTAGCCATCATAGATCGCTTCGGGAATGAGGTTGCAACAAGTGAGATTTCCAGCCAAGGCCTAGGTAAGGTCGATCTGCCGTCGAAACCTGGAGAAGCCTACAATGCGGTGGTCAAAGATGCCGCCGATAAGCGACATATTGGTCTGAGGTTCAATTTGCCCGATCCAAGAACTCAAGGTTTTTCGATGCAGGTGGATGGTACTCAGCCTCAGGACATAGGAATCCGCATATGGAACAACCTCGG
>CAYZWQ010000005.1:0-35945 GCA_964481355.1 uncultured Chitinophagales bacterium | reverse complement strand
ACGGGCGATGTGCCTTACCCCGGTCGGGTGTCGCTTCCATATGGAACCCGACTTGATGTGCCCCTGCTTGGAGCGTTGATCGAGATGCCAACCGAAGAGGCCTCATCTGGCGATTTGGGTGCCTTGAGCCGGTCGTTGTCTGCATCTTCGGTCGAAGTTCCCGGTCTTTCAACGAGCAACAGCTTTCCGGACCCATCCCAGGTGGGGTCTGCAACTAATTCCGTCAGATCCCTTTTGGAATCTGAGGAGTTTCGACTAAGGTCCATACGGATTGAACGCCGCGACGGCAGCACCATCTTGGCAGATTTGCACGACTATTACTTCGGGGGCAACTTGGATGCCAACCCTATCTTGGAAGATGGGGACCAAGTGCAGCTTGTGCGATCAAACGGTTCCGATGCCCGTGTCTCGCTATCGGGTGCCGTTTACACATCCGTTGATGTGCAACACCGTGGAGACGACACCCTCGAACGCCTGCTGCGTATAAGCGGTGGCTTTACCACCAATGCCGACACAAGTGTCGTCAGCATCTACCGCACCAATGCGGACGGCACAACACTGGTCACAATCAATATGAGTCGGGCAGGCGCCATGCAAACCGTGTTACTGCCAAACGACAGGGTCGTAGTGAACGAGCAATCGAAGGCGTATCAAAACGCTCGTGCCACCATACTGGGAAGGGCCAAGTCCAGCGGGATTTATCCCATTACAGACGGTGTCACAACTGCGTACGATGTTCTGGCGATGGCGGGTGGTCTCGAGAGTGACGCACTGGCCAAGGGGGCCTACATCACGCGCATGTCTGCCGTGAGCGACGACACATCGTTGCCGAAACAAACGGAGATTGCACAGCTTTTGAGAAGTTCCGACCAATATCTGCAGGGTTTAAACTGGTTCGAGCTGGAGGAGAAGGCACGAAGGAACCGTGTCTATCTCGATGTGTCGAACGAGCAGTCGCTTCGCTCGGTGCGCATGTACGACGGAGACAGTCTGTTCATCCCAAGGGACGAGCGTACGGTGTTTGTTTACGGACAGGTTAATAATCCGGGTTTCATTGAGCATGCTACTGGCAGAACGCTCGATGAATACATCAATGCCATGGGCGGATACTCGATATCGGCTAACCCAAAGAAAGTCTATGTGATCAAAGCCGGCACACGAACATGGATGGATGCAAGGGACTCCATGATTGAATCTGGAGATTGGGTCTACGTGGACCGCCATCCGCTCGACGATCTGAACCAACAGAGAATGTATCGCGTTCAACGCCAGGGTTTGATCACCAGTGCCTTGACGGTGCTTTTTTCTGCCGTTTCGACAACGGTTGCAATCCTGATCTACTACAGGAACTGATCCATGTTACAATCCGAAAATTCGCCGAAACCGACGGGACTCACTGGTGGCGACCTGATCCGTCACCTTTTCCGCAATGTTCGACGCATCGCCGTTGTCACCATTCTGGTCACTGTGATTGCAGTGGTGGTCAGCCTGATGCTGCCAAACGAGTTCAGGTCGTCGGCCAACCTGATGCCGGCAAACACCCCTGCCATCGGGCTTGATCTGCTCACGCGAAGCAGTGGGCTCGGAGGGCTGGCCAGCAACCTGCTGCGCACCCGATCAAGCGAATTCGACCGGTTTTTGGTGTTGCTCGAAACACACACCGTCAAGAAAAAGGTCGTCGACCAGTTCAATCTTATCGATGTATACGACACGGGTGGCAATCAATTCCCACTCATCGACGCCATGAAGCGCCTCGACGCCAACACGAACTTCGAGACCTTCGAAGAAGGGAACATGTTGATCGAAGTATGGGACGAGGACCCTGTCCGCGCAAAGGAAATGACGGATTTCTACGTGCAACTCATCAACGAGTACAACATTGAGCTGTCCTCCACGGAGGCTACTAGGTTCAAGGAGTTCATCGGCGACAAGTACAACGAGGTCATGGCTTCGGTCGACAGCCTTCAGCGTCGGACCGTCGAGTTTCAGCGCGAGTATGGGGTTATTGAGTTCGATTCGCAGGCGTCTGAATACCTTGGCGCGATAACCGCTGTTACGGCTCAGCTGTATGAGGCAGAGCTGAAGCTGAAGCTAGTGTCGGAGAATGCCCGCGAAAGCAATCCGATATACCAAAGGCAGCTGCAACAAGTTAACGCCTTGAAATCGACGTTGGCTTCGATGTACAACAACACCAATCCGGATGACGTGATCTTAAATTTCTCGCAGCTTCCCGAGATTTCGACCCAGTATGTACGTCTGCTGGCTGAGGCTGAAATCCAGCAGGAAATGCTCAAGTTCATCATCCCGATTTATGAGAATGCGCGGATGGAAGAGGCCAAATCGATTCCCGGTCTTGTGGTGGTCGATGAGCCATTTGTTGCCGAGCGCAAAGATCGGCCGAAGAGGTCACTCATTGTGATCGGTGCATTTATGTCCAGCCTCTTGTTGATGCTGGTGTACTATGCCCTCCAACTTTTAATGCACCGCAACCGCGAGTACGTGGCCTACCTGAGGTCGTAATTCATGATGGAAGCGGCGTACCCCAGCGACCGGTACGGTTGGCTCGTGTTCGGTGCCGGCATCGCTGTCGTCACCGTGCTCGGAATTATGGCATTACACGAGCTGTCTGGGGTGGTGCTGATCGCCTTGGCATTGATACCGGTGGCACTTTACACCGGATATCGCCACAAAGGCGTGGTCGCCTATGGCATCGTGTTCTTCGCCTTGCTTACGTTCGACCAAGATTCGGGAACCAACATACGCGAGGCGCTCTATTATGCCTACATCGCAGGGGTCGTGGCAATCATGGTGCCCTGGCTGGCACTTACGGGGCAGTGGCACTTGCGGCATGGCATCGACAAGAGCTATTTGGTGCTGCTGATTTTTATCGGATATGGCATCATTTTGGGGTTCTTCACCGGAGGTCTCATGAAGAACCGCATCGACGACATCACGCTGATGTTCCCGATCCTTACCTATTTCGTGCTGCGCGACCAGATGGCCGACGATAAGGTAGTTCGAAACATCCTGATCATATTGGTCGTGATGATCCTTTTTGTGGCGCTGCGAAACATCCGAAACTACCAGCAGATCCTGATCGAAGCGGTGATGGAATGGCAGATCCAGAAGGCTCGCGTGGCAAAGAACGAGGTATTTCTGATGGCAGGATCTGTGGGCTTCTTCATTCTCCAGGCCTATCAAACGAAGTGGATACCGCGCCTGTTCTATCTGGGTGTGTTCGGATTTATGTTTGCAGGGCTCATTTTGACCCAAAGCCGCGGCTATTGGCTTGCCTTCGTGCTTTCTGCCGGGGTGTTCATGCTGTTTTCTGACCGTTCAGCCCGCATCCGCGCGCTCATCACGTCGACGCTGCTTGCCGTTGCAGCTGTAACTGTCGCCTTCACCGTTTACTATTCGGCAACGATGGTTGTGATCGAGAATCTGGCGTACCGATTATCGCTTACCGGCGGCTCGCAGATGGATCCATCGCTACTCGAGCGAGTTTTGGAGACCCAATCGGTTTGGGACCTTGTAAAACTGAATCCGTTTGCCGGCTATGGCTTTGGATACGTGTATCAACGCTATGGTGTGATTGCGGGTTATTGGACCCACACGAGCTACGTACACAATGGGTACTTGGCCATGTGGTTCAAAATGGGATTGTTCGGCATGGTGGCAGCCATCACATACCTGGTCATGATCGTGCGAACTGGATTCATGGTATTCAAAGAGGCCACCACTCCATTCGCACGGATAACGGCCCTGATCATCATGTGTCAGGTTGTCGGTATGATGCTCGTAAACTTGACCTCGCCGCAGTTTCTTGGATTTGATTCGATGCTGCTCTTGGCCGTGATGGGGGCAATGGTGGCGAGTCTGGCTGACAGGCACCTGGCAAGAGCATCGTGATCAATCCCAAAGTTTAGGCACGGGCAGCTCGAACGGTTTTATGATTTGATCGATCAAAACGGCGAGTTCCCTACGTGTGAGCCTGTTGGTATCTCCGCGTTCTGCGTTGACCTCGACACCTGCGGCCTTTGAGAGTTCCGCCAGTGCCACATCGCGCCGGAGCATTTCGCCCGATTCGAGTGTGCTCTCAAATCCAACGACGGCTAGGGCAAGGATAAGATCGTCGGTCGTTGCCGTTGAGTCAGGTTTAAAGTGGGTTTCGTTAGCCCAGGCGACCGGTCGGCCCTCACCACGCATGAGTCCTGCAGCTCCGACCCTCATGATGGCGGCGAAATCGGGCTCATCCGCTTTCACGTCAAAGTAAGGCATGATCCAAACCGATGCATCCAGAAGCGTCTGCTGAAGAATTCTGATCGATAGGTCGGCAGGTTCCACTCCCTCTATGAGGCTGAGTGCAGCGGCTGCACCCGCAGCCTGACCCAACCCGAGCACGACAGGCTGCAGCCGGGTTGTGCCGTTCACGACATTGGTCACCGATATGCTCTTTTCGGCAACGATCAGCCCTTTGATGGACTCCGGTATCATGGATCCATATGGAACATTGTATGACGGGATCGGCGGGAATTCAATCTGTCTTGGCACCGGATTCACCTTGCGGTGGTGATCGACGGGATAGTCGCCAACGGCGATTCCAAATTGGTAATAGGGACGTGAAGGATCGGCATACGGATTCAGGATGTCCTGGAGCTTGAGGGTGACCTTTCCGTTTACCCGGCGGCTTTCTCGGATGTAGGGGATGAGCGCGAGGTGGTCGTCGGTGTCGAACTCGTCGGTGGCCAATCCAATGTGGGTGTATCCACCTTTGGTCTGCAGGAAGTGTACCCATGCCAAGGTGTGGTTTTTTGCCGCTTTGAGGGCTTCCTCTCTTTGTTCCGGTGTCAGTTCGAGGATGTCGAGGTATAAGTCGTTGCCCTTGTTGGGCCAGTTGATCATGAATTTGTAGTTCGGAAGCCTGCCGTAGTTGAGCATCTGCTGGCAGTCGATGAGTCCCTCTGTCGGAACTTCGCACACTTGGCGGCACATGCACTCGAATGGTTCGGTATTATACGGTTCGGGTTTTGGAATCGTCATGTCGGTTCCCGTTCCATAATCTTTCAGGATTGCCACATAGGTAAGATCTTGCACGAAATCGACCTTTTCTTCCGGGGCACCCTGCTCCCCTGTCTCCGCGAATGTTTCCATACCTGTGCGATAGGCGGCTCCCGAAGAGGCGACCACGTCGCCATATTCGGTTGCCTCTATGACGATCTTTGCCGCGATGCGAACCATGTTGCCGTCACGGTCTGTGAATTCCGCGCCCACGATGCGGTCTCCGTTCATGACGGCCTTGCGAAACTGAAGCTCATAGTTCACTTGGATGTTCGATTCTGCCGCCACCATTGCCTTGAGAATGGAATCGCCAACATGGGGTTCGAACAGGGTGTTGCTAACCCATCCGGTTGCCACTTTCGACGGGCCTCCATAGTGCCTGTAAAGAGCTTCCCGAAACTCCCCGAATATACCGGACGGCATACGGTGGTTGCCATCGACGGCGGCAACTCCGGCTGCCGTGAGCATGCCCCCAAGCCAGGTGGTCGGTTCGGCCACTATGACATCAGCCCCGAGCCTTGATGCTTGAATCGCTGCCGCGGTACCACTGGCACCTCCACCAACGACTAGGATGTCCGTCTCATGGTCCCAAGTAGGTTGGGCCGTGCAGCTTACGAATAGGAGGGAGATAAACAGAGGTAAAACGAACCGGAGCATAGCGAGATGAATTCAGTGAAAAGAAAAAGCCCGCACCTTTTCAAAAGGTGCGGGCTTTTGTGGGGATCGATTACTTGACGAGGGTGAACTTGCCGTTTGCCGACATGATCTTGGCACCCGTGTTGGCGGTCATGCGGTACAAATATACACCGCTTGCCAGACGCGAGGCATCGAGCATGAACTGCTGGTTGGTTCCGGCAACCATACGACCTACGTTTTGTGTCATCACGACGCGACCGAGGACGTCGATCACCTGCAGGGTGATGTCGGCACGCTCAGCCAGGTTGAAACGGATCGTCGTAGTCGGGTTGAACGGATTCGGGTAGTTTCCGACAATCTCGAAGCTGCTTGGAATTTCTGAAGCCGTGTCGTCCTCCAAGTCGGTGAGCGTCGCATTCGACAGCTTGAAGCCGGCGTATACGTTGTTGGATGCCATCACAATCAGGCGGTTGTTGGCTGCATCCCATCCGGAGCCACCGGTTTGGTTGATGTTTGGACGCACGTTGAGCGGTCCATAGGTGCGAACGAGGGTAGGTTCGGCTGGATCCGTCACATCAATGACATGGAATGTGGTGTTGTTGGGACCCAAGGCCAAGAACTTGCGGCCGGCAGCTTCAAAGTACGTGCTTGGCCCAAAGAACGTGTTGGGAACTTTTGTCTCGTCCAGCTCTGCCAAGATGGTGTTGTTGGCCTCATTTAACAATGTGGTAGGCGTTCCAAACCCACTCAACCATACATGGGTGGTACCAGGAACAGGCGAAATTCCGAAGCGTCCGAGGCTGGCCGGAACAAGCAATGGGGCAATCTCCGCCATTGCGGTACCGTTCCAAGTCAGTCGGCCTATTTCGGTGCTTCCGGTGCCTGATATGTAGACGGTGACATTGTCGCCCGATCCCCTCACACCAAAGGCGTCGCCATAGCGGAGTGCACTCAGTTCTCCTTCGAAGACAGTCTGTGGGGCGGCATTTTCATTGGCCCAACGATAGATGCGTACCGTTTGTCCAGAAAGTGCCAGGTTACAGGCAAAAATTTGGCCGTCGGAGGTTACAGCTGCAATATTGATTGGGAACGTCGAGTTCACGTTCACCACGCCAGTCATATCCAGTGCCTTGAGCGAGTCGCCTGTGGCGCCATTGATGACTTTCACTTCAGGGTAGCCAGTACGAGAGACCAAAAGTGCGTTGCCGGTAACCGGGTTTACCGTCAGGCCACGTGTCACGTTGTCGGAACGGAACCAGCGGTTTTCGTCGGCATAGACGGCCCATTCGGGGGCGTTTCTGACCTGGTGCACCTGTCCGAAGCGGAACGAGGTGAGGTTGTTGTTGGTGCCCATCACGATGAGGCGGTTCTTTACTGCATCGTAGGTGATAAAGCCCGCACCGTTACCGTTTCCAACACTATTAATGCCCGCGATAGTCGCAACCTTGGCAATGTTGTCGAGATCGGTCACGTCGAAGACCTCGAATTCAGAACCGAATGTACCGGCACGGAGACCTGTAACTACGAAATTCTTCTCATTCTGTGTGAAAGAACGGAGCTCCTGAAATGCGTTGTTCGTCAAATCTGGACCTATCGATTTAATGACGGAACCAGTTGTGCCATCGATCAGCGAGGCAGCTGTACCACCGCCGTTTACCCATAGGTTGCCATCGCCAGTTGGCGATATCGATCCACGGGCCAAACCTGCCGCGATGCTGATTTCACGGTCAAGCGTCGCCGTGGTAGCACCGCGCTCCATTTTAAGAACGGCGATTTTTGTATTGCCAGATCCACTCACATAGATGGTGACCGTGCCAGGGTTGGCATCAGTGCCAAAGTTGCCCTCAACGGCGAACGAGTCGCCGTAGCGTCCCGGCGAGATCGAAGAAGTAGTGCCGTCAAATACCACGCGGGGTGCGGTCGTGGGGCTCTGGTTTGGCCAGTGGTAGACCTTGAGGCCGTTGCCACTCACCACCAAATTGGCGGCAAAAATATTACCGTCGCTAGTGACTCCCAACTCGTTGATACCGAAGGTACCACCTGTGACATCCGTATTGTTTAATACTCCGACCGAATCACCCGTAGCTGAATTGAGCACGAGTACCCGGTTGCCCAACTGACGGGTTGGCAGCAAGATATTGTCGGTAACAGGGTTGTAGAATCCGCCACGGACTTGGTCGCCGGATGCCGGCAGCCAGGGCCGCTGCCCTGAAAGGATTTCCCATGCTTTGTCGGTCATTGCGGTGACCTGAGCTTGGCTGAGTGTTGGCAGCAAGGCCAGACTCAGAAGCCAGAGACCCAAAAAGGTCGTTTGAGCTTGTTTAGAGGCATTCATAGGTTTGAGATTATGTTGATTGATGGTAGCTGTATGTGTGATCTTCTGTGTGAGTTTAGGTGAGTTAAGCATCGGGTGGTGATCCTGCCACCGATGTACGAGGTCGCGCCGACAAGTGCCTGAACCATCCGAAGTACAACAGCAAGCTCAAGACTATCAGCAATCCAAACAAAGGCCAGAATAGGTGCCATTGGCGCGTCACAAACACCATTGGCGTCAAAAAGAGTGTGAGTTGCCACGGAACGGCAACAAAAATCGAGCGGATATCGCGCTTATTCTCTGCATCGACCTCTTGAAGGTCAAGATCTTTGGCAAGGTCACGGATATGTCCCCAGAAACCGAATGGCCGCGTTTTGCGGTAAAAGTTCACCAGCACCTCGTCGTCGACGGGATCGGACAAATAGGTCCCAATAATGGATGCGACGAATGAGGCACTCGTGATGATCAGGAATCCCCACATGTCGCCGATACCGGGATAGAAAATGAGCTGTGCGAAGGCCATCACCATGCCGGTGAACACGCCGGATGCGAATCCCCAGCCATTGAATCGCCACCAGTACCATCGTATTACCTGCGGTATGATAAAACCCGATCCCAATCCCATGGTAAGCCACGACCAAACTTGGTTCAGATTGTTGAATGCATAGGTGAGTGCAAGGCCTACCAAAACGATCACCAACGATGCCATCCGGCTGTGCCATATCAGCTTTTTCTCGTCAGCATCGGGACGGATGAACTTCTGATAGATGTCCTTGACCCAATAGGCGGCACCCGAATTCACCACGGAGTCGAAGGTAGACATAGCGGCAGCTATCAGACCGGCTAACAGGAGTCCCTTCATACCGGTTGGAATCACATTCAACAGCACGGTGGGAAGTACCTCCTCGGGGTTTTGGATGACACTGTGCTGAGAGCCATACACGATGCCGATGATGGCCATGCTCACAACAAATGGCCAGCGGAACGACAACAACAGTATCCAAAGAAGGCTGAGGAGTCCCGCTTCGCGGTCATTTTCTGCCGCATAGTACCGTTGCACCAAGTAGCCGCCAGAACCACCAGAACCCTCGATCACCGTCTTGGCCAAATAGAACATGACGGCAATCCCCAGAAAGTTGTATGCCGCGTACTCACCGGGCAGGTTCATGTTCCATGATGGCACAACATCCACCCATCCGGATATGCTCGTCTTCAATTCCTGGAAACCTCCACCTACCAGCGGCACCGAAACCATGAACTCATCGGGAAGCGTGTACTGGGTAAAAGCCAGGAAGCAGACATATAATATGGCGATCAGGATGAGGAAGCCTTGGAATACATCGGTATAAACCACTCCGTACAAACCGGAGGCAATGGTGTAGATGGATGCAAGCACGATCATGATCAGTGCGGCCAGATTCGGATCCATCCCCAAAATGGTGCCCAAGAAAATTCCGCCACCTTGGGCAAAGTACGTGACGACAGCCACAGCAAACGCCAAATTGGTGATCGCAGCAAGCAAACGTGCGACGTTACCTGCCTTGCCTGGCCCAAAGCGGAACTGCATCCATTCGGCAAGCGTCATCACTCCGGCACGCCGATTCCATTTCCCCATGAAAATCATGAAGAAAGCCATGACCAGGACGATGCCGCCGCGGATTTCGATGAAAAATCCATTCAATCCGATTGCATAAATCAACGCCACGATGATCATCGTGCCGCTTACGTCCAAGTTCGACGCCATCCCCGACGCGCCCAGCGCCCACCAAGGTATCTTGCGATTGCCAAGGAAGAAACTGTCGATCCCTGTAGACGCCTTCTTCTGAAGGTAAACCCCAAAGCCCACCAGCAGCAGCAGGTAAACCGATATGATGATATAATCGATTGGATGCATCGGTTTATTTTAGCAAGGTGAGTTTTTTGGTCACTGATCCGAATGATGTCTGCAGGCGCATCAGATAGATTCCCGAGGCCAGCATGGATCCGTCAAACACAACATCATAGATGCCCGGCTGGTACTCGCGATCCATAACGAGGGTGCGTACCACCTTGCCCGCCACATCCAGAATATCCAGGCTGACTGTGTCGCGTTGTGGCAAGGAAAACTGGATGGTCGTGGTTGGATTGAACGGATTTGGGAAATTCTGGTGCAACATTGGGCCTGCAGGCAGATCGGGGGTCGATTCCTCCCCAGATGACAAAAGCATGCCGTCGAGCTCGATATCAGGGCTCAATTTCCTGTTCAAGATGAGCATTGCAGCATCGGCGAAAACGTGCCTCCCATTGTTGGTGGAGCCCGATCTCAGCTCCGCAAACTTGCGGTTGCCGGCGGTGATGAACTGTGTCCCGATTTTTGTCCAGCCCCGACCAGTACTGCGCTGATTGATGAGAGTGTCCTTGCGACCAAGATCGCCCCATGTTGAATAGGAAGCCGCCTGGGTCGACTCGAAATTGGATATCGGGTTAAAGACATACACATCGTACCACGCCGACCAAGGGACGTTGGCCGACCACTCGATGGTCGAGCCCGATCCCTCGGGTGTTCGGAGCGCGCCATCTTTGTGACCCTTGTACTCCGTTGTGGGTGTCCATGCACCGGTAGCCACCGCTCCGGGGGTGTCCTCGTCAACGATGATCCCCTTGGGTCGCCTGATTTTCCCTTGACGGTAGGGAAGCAGAGCCGGAACGTTATAGAAATATTTGTATAGGGTATCGGCGGCAAATTCGTTTTTCTCTCGCAATCCCTCGTAGAAGAAAAACACCTCCCCGTTTACGCCACGGGACCGGTTGAACGCGACAGCCTGGCGGATGTAGGTCGTCCGATTGAACTGGTTTCCCGCTTTGATCAAAATGCCCGGCGAGAGCTTCGTGCGGTCGGCCGGCTTGACGTATCCGGATGATCCTGTACCACTCCCCACCAGCTCGACGATGATGTTGCGATAGCTGTTGATGTCGTATCGATAGGCCTGCGGATGAAGCATGTCCACGTAGCTTGAATCCATCCAGCGCGGCCAGTCCTGCAAGTATTGCGAGTAGCTGAACGGATAGATGCTCGGCGACATCGAAACGATCAGCCTCGGATCGTGCTGCTTCACCATCCGGTACAGCCTGCCTCCAAAGTGGGTCAACTTGTCGGCCTTCCATTTCATGAAGGCTGAATTATTGAACTGTGCCGGCGGATTTTGGCCATTGTGCTCTGCGCGATACATTTCGATGTTTTGGTCGCTGTAACCGCCCTCGGCCGGCATTGCAGGGAGGCGGTCGTCACCTTGAACTCCATCCACATCGTAATCTTCGATCACCTCGCGTACCAAGTTGAGCATGAAGTCCTGCACCTCGGGGTTGAGGGCATCCATCCAATCGAAACCATTCTTCACCACCAGGTTGCCATTGATGTCGATGGCTTTCCAATGGGGTTTGTTGTTGATGATGTGTCCGCCATTCTGTGAATAGCTTGTCGAGAATCCGAATTCAAACCACGGGATGACCTCCATCCCGTTGCGGTGCGCTTCCACAATCAATTCTTTGAGAGGATCCCTGTTCTGCGACTTAAACGGAAGATCCGACAAATTGTATTGGTCGAGCTGTGATCCAAACTCCCTGCGCATGGTCCGGCTTGGGTAAAGGGTGAATCCTTTGTTCCAAACGACAGGGAAAACCACGTTGAACCCACGGGATGCCAGGTAATCCATCGCTTCGGCAATCTTTTCCCTTGAACTGAGCACGTCGCTGTCAACGTTGGTGATCCAAACGCCGCGCACCTCCTGCTTGTAGGGTAAGGTCTGCGCAAGCGCTGGCTGCATGCCACTAAGCACACCGGCCAACACCATCAACAAAGCTATTCGATATCGGATTATTGAGGAATTCAATTCTTTTTGTTCAGTTTGTTCAGGAACATCACTCCGTCGACGGCAATCTGTGCGTTCGAGGATACGACGACATGCACCCAGTCACCCTTCGATGCGATCACCTCGCCGGCCAACACCCAACCTTCCATTGATCCCGACAGCTCGCGATTGAAAAACTCTCCGTCGGTATGGTTACCGAATTTGATCTCGACCTCAGGGACTGCCTCCAGCGAATAACCGTACGGTATATGGATGTAGACCTCATAACGGGCTGATTCGGGCTCTTTGAAGGTGTATTGTACCGACCCGGTGCCTTCAAGAAATTTGCCGTCGAAAGCTTGCTCGGAAGCAACAGTCGTCCAATCACCCGTGGGCTCAGCCTCTTCTTCGTGCATGATGTGGGCGGGCTTCCGCCTCACGGTTCCATTGCGGTAGGGAAGCGTTGCAGGACCGGCATAGAACGTATTGTGCAGGGTGTCGGCGAGGTGTTCATTGTTATGATTCATGCCCTCGTAGAAGAAATAGACTTCCCCCTTTGCTCCTTTCGACCGATTGTAGTTAATGGCCGTCTTTACATACTGTGGTCCGTTATACCGGGGTCCTGACTTGGTCAATATGCCCATGGCCAACGTGTAGGGTTTTGCCTCGGGCTGGTTGGCATACGTCATGATCTCGTCCACCGTCTCCTTGTACTGGGTGGTGTCGTAACGGTATGCCTGCGGAACCAAAAGATCGACGAAACCGCCTTTGATCCATGCCGGCCAATCTTGGAGATAATTGTTGAGTCCCCACGGGTAGATGATCGGAGAATACGACACGATCAGTTCGGGATCGTATGCTTTCACCGTGTCGAAGAGGTACTTACCATAGGCGCTCAGCTTGTCGGCCTTCCACTGCAAAAACTGCGGCTCGAGTGGATTATCAGGCACATCGTTGCCCGTCTCGGCCTTGTACATGCTCTTTGTGAGTGGGTCGTAGCCACCCTCGGCAGGCAACGAGGGGAGGCGGTCGTCACCCTGTATCCCATCGACATCATAGCGCTTGGGCACCTCCATCACCAACTCGGTGATGAACGACTGCACTTCTGGATCGAAGGCGTTCATCCACTCGAATCCGTTCTTCGTCAGCAGTGATCCGTCGGCGGCACGCGCAGCCCATTGCGGATATCTGCTCAGAATGTGCCCACCCTTTTGGTTGATGGAGGTTGAGAAACCAAACTCGAACCAGGGGATAACCTCGAGTCCACGACGGTGTGCCTCAACGATCAGTTCTGCCAGCGGGTCTCGGCCCTGTGCCAGGAACAGCGTGTCGATCTTGTAAGCTTCACCAAAATACTGTTCCATCACCTGGCTTGGATACAGCGTGTATCCGTCATTCCAGACTACCGGAAAAACAACGTTGAAGCCTCTGTCGGCCAAGTAATCGATTGCCTCGGCCGTTGCTTTCTTGCTGAACATGACATCGCTGTCGATATTTGTGATCCAAACACCTCGAACTTCGTCGCCGATCACAGCCGATGAGGTTGGTACATCCGGTTTTGAGCAAGCCGTTATAAGCACAAACGGAATGATGATGGCTGCGATGAACTTCTTCATGCTGAATCTCGTATAACAAGTTCTGGTTGAATCAAAAAGCGCTCTCCGGGTTTGTTGTCGCGCTGCTCCACGGCCTCCAATATTTTGTTGATGGCGAGCTCACCCAATTCTTGGCGTGGCACGTTGACGGTTGTCAGTGGAACCCGGGCTTCCGAGCATCGCTCGATATTGTCGAAGCCGACGCATGCAATGTCTTGGGGTATCCGATAGCCCCGCTCCAAGATGGCCTTCTGAAAGCCCATAGCCACCATGTCGTTGAACAGAAAGACACCATCAATACCTATGTCTTTAAAACAGATGCTCTGTCCAATCTTGTAACCTTCATCGAAGGCGGTTGCCTCGCTGCCGAAACTGAACCGAAACACAAAGACATCCGACGAGGTGTTTACACCGGCATCTTGCAGAGCGTCCATGAATCCCTGAAGCCGCAAATCATCGGTCTTGAAACCAATTTCGCCCACAACGATCGCAAACCGGTGAGTGCCGCGGCGTACCAGGTGCTCGCCCACGAGCCAACCGCCCCGGTAATTGTCGACATCGACGATCATTGCCGGCGAGTCGTACACTTCGTGCATGAACACCATCGGGTATTTCGCTTCGACCAGCTTGTCGTAGATCGAAATCCCAAACAATGATTTCCTGCGGGTAGTGACCAACAAGCCTGCGGCGTTATGATCGACCATCAAACGAAGAAGGGCGTCTTCCTGCTGGTAGATGTCGCGCGACACCGTAAGCAGCAGTTGTCGCTTTTTCCTGTCGGCCGCCTCTGCCAACCCCTTATAAATCCCGGAAAAATAGGGGCCCTCAACATCTCGGATAAGCAGTCCTATCTTGGTGGAGGTCATGTCGATCGATGTGGACAATGGTCCTCGTTGTCTGCCGGCATTCGAACTAGCGAATGTACCTTTTCCGACACGGCTGATGACTACGTGTTCATCGTTGAGGATTTGCATGGCCTTCTTGATGGTCGACATACTCACCTGATAGTCGCGTGCCAAGCTCAAAAAGTTCGGTATGCGTCCATGTGGCCCAAATTCCATCTTTTTGATGCGCACCTTCAGGTCATTTGCGACCTGTTCATATAATTTCTCCGATGTGTCGGTGAGATCAATCATGTTGTCAAAATTTTACGGTTGCACCCAATGTACTTATGCCACCAAGAATACCACGGTCGCTGTATGCATAGTCGGCTGCAATACGGTCGGCCAACTTCACCCCAAAACCAAGGCGAATGTGCCCAAGGCCCTCCGTTCCAGATAAAAAGGCATTTGCATATCCCCCCCTTAGGAAGAACGTGTTACGGTATCCGTACTCGAGTCCGGAGTTGATGTAGGGGTTGTTGTTGTTTGGGTATACGGCGTCGGATGTGACGAGAAGTGACTGATTGGGCCTGTCGATGATTTTGTAGCCAAGACCAATGCGGAAGATGAGTGGCAAATCCCACGACCGCAGCGATAGGTTCCCCAAAATACCGTCGTTGTTGCCGCTCGCACGGGGGTCAAGGTCGACGCGTATTGCGGTGTTGTCGCCCTGAAGCTTCATCTCGGATCCGAAATTGGAGATACTGAAGCCTAAATTCATGTTCTTGAACGGTGTTTGGTACTGAAAACCCATATCGACGGCCATGGCTGACGCCTTCATCCTCCAGATGGTCGATTGAATGAACTTCACATTTCCACCCATCGAGAAAAACTCGGTGAGCTGTTGGGCATAACTCAAGCCCAAGGAGACATCCTGCACTCGAAACACCTCGCCCGTTCCGTCCGGAAAGAGCACGTCGGTGACGTTCATGGTACCCGAGTCGAAGGAGTTGAAATGGGCGCCGATGTACATGTTGGGACGAACCTGGAATATGGCGGCGGCATAGTTCAGCCTGGTGTCGATGATCCAATCGGTGTACTGGAAGGACGCCTGGCTTCCGCCTATCTGCGTCACCCCTGCCGGATTCCAATACAAGGAGGTCACATCGTTGCTTGCGGCGACATGCGCCTCACCCATGGCCATGCCCCTTGCACCGACAGCGATCTCCAGAAATGAGACGGCAGTGGTACCGACCTTCTTTTGTGCAAACGCCGGTGTGGCGATGATCAATCCAACGATGAGGGCTATTATCAGATGCTGTTTCATAATCGCTGTTCCCGTGTGCATCAGTTGATAATGGCGAATTTCCCAATCTTCTCACCGATGCCTGGCGCATCGACATGGAAGAAGTAGAGACCAAAGGAAACCTCGAGGCCTTCCTTGGTTTTCAAGTCCCAGACAGCCACTCCGTTCGAAGGTTCCAACTCCCTAAGGAAGACCCCGCTGGCCGAGAAGATGCGGACCCGGCAGGTTGCCGGAAGTTTGCGGATTTCAATCCTACGTTCACCTCTTCCCGACAAAAATGGGCGGGACTCGGTAACGGTTGCCGCGATGTATGGGTTGGGAACCACCGTAATCTCGTCGAGCAGCGACTCGTCGGCATCTTCATCAATTTTGGTCGCTGTGACGCGGAGCACATACTCGTCGCGCTCGCCAAACGGCTTCTGGGTTCGAAGCACAAACCGGTCTCCGGCTTGCGGCAACACGGCTTGGGCGACCGGGAGCTCATTGCCGTTTGCATCTATTGGAGGATTGAAGGTAATTTTCCAACTCAGCGTATAGCGGAAATCGTTTGGACGGTTCCTGAAAACGAGATCGATGCTCTCCCCGATGTCGATGCGTCCATTCGTCGACTGCTGAAGCTCGTTTAATATGAAGTTGATGTTCGCGTTGGTGCCCTCTTCATAGAGCCTGAAATTAACTGGACGCGTGAAAAGGCCGGTGTTATTGATGAAGGCAGTGTCGAGCACGGCCCCCTCCCCTCCGAAATCGATGACTACATTGATGGGCCAAAGCGGCGGCGTGGGAATCAACGTGGTTGGCAGCGGTGCTTGGACAGCGGATCTCAGGTTCGTCTTGCTTTCAGGTGAAAATCTTGAATTCTGCTGTGTGTAGGTCTGTGTCGGAAATGTGTTGTCGAACACCAGCAAGAATCCCTCGTCAAAAATTTCTTCCGTCCAATTGGTCACATAGGTTCCGTCTGGATTTTTGGGAACCGGTGCTTTATTCACGACAGCCCGACCGGCTTTGTCAGTAACCGTGTACGTCTTTGTGCCGTATTCCACGCTGGTGGCCACCGGCTCCTGCTCGAAGGTCACCGTGTACTCCGTTTCGAGGAACGCCCTTTCGTTGATTGGAAACGCCTGAAGCACCGAGGTGGCATCGCCTTTCGACCTTGGCACCCGATTTTGAGCATCCACGGCCAACACCCCCAAAATTTCGTCGGCAGGCTGTGTGTTGGGTCGCGCCGACACCGTGTTCACGTCGTAGCGGGTCACAACCCCTTGAGTGACCGTAATGCTGCCGGGCGATTCTGACGGCGAGATCGGGAAAAGAAGGGGGGAATCAGAAATGCCCAGGTCAAAATAGGAATCTACATAGCCTGCATCGTACGAAAGTACGGCGTAGTAGTAGACCCTTCCGTTGATGACGTCGGTGTCGATGTACGAATGCTGTAACCCCGTGTCGTCTCCCATGAAATAGTGCACACCGTTCGGTAGTCCGATTTCCTCGCCAAATTGCAGCTCATGATACCCTTTGAGGCCGTTTACCTTGTCGAACTGTGCAATTGACCTCTTATAGACCGAGTTTCCGAACGAGTCGGTGATGTCTTGGGCATCGTTGAACTGGGGATCTGTCGATTTGATGATGCGGTAGCCCTCAAAATCGAAACCATAGATCGGATCCCGGGAGAACTCTGCCAAATTATCCCATATGAGGGTGACCTTACCATCGCCGGCGATGGCTTTCAGTTTCGGCTGACGAGGTGGACGTGCAAAGCGGTAGTCGGAATCGTAAATTCGTTGAGCCACCTGGGCAGAGCGAAACAGCGCCTGCCGGTTGGCCCCAAAGACGAAACACGTGGAAAAACGTTCCGTTCGGTCCGGTCGGAGTCGAAACGGACCCGATGCAAATATCCAGATCTGGTTGACCCCCTGGGCCGGGATGTCAAAGAAGCCCGGTTGCATCTTCGGCCACATGGCAGCCTCGTTGTGAATGCTGACCGATCCGAACAGGGGCGCATTGAAAGAGGTCAGCCCCACCTGGTCCGACTCGTCGTTGTCAAGACGCCCAAAGTTGGGCTCGCCCTGATCGGGACTACCATTTCCCTCGGTGCCATCGGGATCTGGGCCTGGATAGCCCTCGAAACCGGGTCCAATACCGTCAGTTCCGACATCGTCGATCAAGGCATTCCAGTCGCCGTCCTCATCGCCCGACCAGTGTTCCTTGGGATCACCATACCGTCCGACCGGGCCAAAAATCAATTGCCCGGCAGGATTGTCACGGCTTTCGTCGATGATGCCGTCATTGTCGTTGTCGATGAAGTCGTCGGATATGCCGGGACTTTCAAGAAACTTCCATCCGATATAGCCGGGTGGAATGTCCCTGAACTGCCCCCAGGTGCCGACACCGGATAACGCCCAACCAAACACGATATCCTGCGATAGTTCAAAATCGGCGGCATCGTCTGTAGAACCCGATCCGGCTGGGTTCACATCGGTGTACCCTCCGAAATAGATCGGGTTGTTTGCGTTTGTATTGTTGTAGACGATATCGCCGATGTTGGAGACTTCGTACTGCATGAACAAAATATCCTTCGCAAGCGCTTGGCTCCACTGGAAGATCCTCACCCGAATCTGAAGACCCAAACCGCCAGCCTGAGGATCGTTGGCCAAGGGACCAAACTTGTACTCCCGGTTCGACAGATCGTCCATCACATAGAAAAGCTCCTGGTCAGCATTGAACTGATTGAGCCCAAAATATCCGTTCCATTGGCCGTCCCATTGAGAAGGCCGGTCAGGCCATCTGCGTGGCCACGACTCTTGGTTGAGTGAGTTGGCGATTTCCGGATTCTCCACATTCCTGTTCAGATACTCCGGCAGCGGCTGAAACTTCCACTCCACATTGGTCACAGGGTCAATATCCTGTTGGGCACTGTCTCCGTAACCATCGCTCACCATTTCGATGGTTTTCCCGTCCCGGTCGACCACCCGCGTGGCTACAAGCCCGGTCATCTCATGCAAGTGCCCGTGACCCGTACCCTTGGGCCACACGCCGGCCTGGTTGATGCTGAAATTACCCCGACCCACCGTGCCCCAGTTCGTGACGATCGACTCGACTTGGTTTCCGTTGGTGTTGAAACTGGTCCTCCACGACCTGGTTCCACGTTCTGGATCGATGAAGACACCGGAATCGTTGTTTTGAGCCAGCGTCTGACCTGCCGCAGCAATCACACAGACTACGGAAACTGCAACAAGGCGGGTGATAAATGTAAATGGTCTGTTTGCCATGCTGAAATCAAATCAAAATCTGGAAACCTAGACGGACGAGTCGGGGACTCGGGTGTACGGCCGGATTGCTGCGATACTCTTCAAGGCTGTTGATGATGTTCTTGCCGCTCAGGTTGTGGGCCTCGATGTCGCGTATGAACAGGCGAGGCCGACGGTCCTGGCGGTAGAAGTCGAGGATGTTTTCACCGAACATGTACACCTGACCGGTGATGCCGTTCAGCTTGAAGTTCCGGGAAAGACGGAGGTCAACGACAAATTCCGGCTCAAAGCGTGCCTCGTTCCTCAGTTCGGCGAGTGGCTGCCGCTGCAGGTCGCTTGGTGTGAATGGGTATCCCGTTCCGTAGCTTCCGATCAATCCCGCGTTAAACAGTCCTTTTTGGTATGTGACGCTTCCGCCCACGTTGTGCCTTTGGTCCCACGCGAGAGGGATAAGTATCCTGGCCGCCTCGTTGTTCGACTGGGCATCGAAGAAGGCCTGCTTCGGATCGCTTCCGTTACCTCTGGCAGACTGATAGGTGTAGTTGATGCTGCCGCGCACCCCCACATCTGTACGTATGCTCCAAGCCAAGCTTATGCCACGTACGCTTCCAAAATCAGCGTTTTCATAGCGCCCCCAACTGTCGCCACCTGTTCGCGAGGCATACAGGCCGGTGCCCAGCAGATTCCGTATGTCTCGGTAGTAGGCCGTAAGGTCAATGGCCGTGTACATCCCCAACTCCTGCTGAAGGCCGATCTCATAGGTGGTTGACCGTTGCGCCTCCAAATCGGCGTTGCCGATGTACTGGCTGAAGTTGCTGGCCGTAACCTCGAATTCAGGGTTTTCATACAGACGGCTGAATTCCGGTATCTGGAAAAATTGACCATAGGAAGCATGGATCACCCCCGACGCCGAAATCGGGAACGCAAAGCCTATGCGGGGACTGAGCTGATATTTAGCAGAGGCGGGTTTATAGGCCTCGTCATACGGTGCGCCCCGTGTGTTGCCAGGGTCGCGCAGATCGGTGGGAACGTCGCTGTTTGCATTGAAATAATCGAAGCGCACGCCCACATTGATGATGAGGTCGCGGACCTCGATTTTGTCCTGCAGGAAGGCGGCAAATTCGTACGGCTTCTTCGTGAAGGTGTTGTGAAACCTTGACTCAATCGGTGGGATCTCGCGGGTCAGCCCCGTCTGCCGTCTGGCTTGGATGAAAAATTCCCTTTGAAATAAGTCGTTGTACCTGAATTCTACGCCGGTTTTTACCAGGTGGTACGTGTTCATCTGCCTTGAAATGTCGAATCTCGCAGCCCATGTGGTGCTTTTACGACGGAAATGGAAGTTGTTCACGCCACCTGTGTTGAACACGTCGCTCGGCTGCTGGTTGCGTCCCTCAATGAACCGATACCGCTCATCGAACGGATCTTCGTACACATACTGACGGGCATTGGTCGTATAAGCCGTTAGCCTGAGGTTGTAAAAGGTGCGGTTGTTCAAGACATGGTTGAGCGTCAACAGGTGGTTGTACGACTCACTGCGAGAGGTAGGACGATAATCGGGGTTGTAACGGTAGAGGTGGCTGTAACCCTGTGCCTTACCGTACGACCTGGTGGCAGAGTAGCCCAACTTTACGTTGTTCGAGAGTTTCCAAGTCAACTTCGCCAATGCGGAGTTGCTGGTGGAAACGTTCATGGGCACGACGGACGAATCGCCCGACGACCTGATGATCCATGAACTTGGATCGTTGGACGAGAATACCGAACTGTCGGAGGGCGTGAAGATGCGCCGCCCGAAAAGCCATCCATCCGAGTCGGTGTACCTGAAATTGGTGAAGAACGTCAGCTTCTCCTTCACAATGGGTCCGGAGAGCGTGCTCTCGTACACCTGCTGGCCATACGGCTTCGCATTCTCGATGTCGTAGAAGATGTCGTTGCGGCCAGTAAGGTATCCACCGACGCTGCCATTGAACGTGGCCGCCAGTTTGTCGCCGCCGTCTTTGGTCACGATGTTGATGATGCCGCTGTTTGCCTGCCCATATTCTGCGTTGAACGTGCCGCTGATGACTTCAATTTCTTGGATCGACTCGTTCTGGACCGGCACGGCAAGACCGTTGCTGAACGGGTTGGTGACGGCGACACCATCCACGTAGTATTTGATCTCGGTCGACCTGCCCCCACGTATGTGTATCGTTCCGCCAGCACCACGGTTGACACCCGCCTGCAGGGTCACCGTCTTGAGGAAGCTGTCGGTCGGCAAGACCCTAAGCTCGTCTCCAGTGATCTTTGCAGAGGCCGATGTTTGATCGCGTGTGATCATGCTGGCCTCGGCCGACACCACGACCTCGTCGAACATGAGGTTCGCCTCCTTCATGACCATGTCGATGGTGGTTGTACGGTCGACCTGAACCCGTACGTCCGTCACCCGCACCGTCTCATAGCCGATGATCGAAAAGATCAGCGTGTAGCTGCCCGGCGAAACGTTCAGGATAAAGTAGTCGCCCTTCACGTCCGACGAGCCGCCACGCGTGGTGCCCTCGATAATGACGTTGGCTCCAGGCAATGGCAACCCCTGTGCATCGGTGATCTTGCCGGCAATTTTGCCCGTGGTTTGAGCCCATGCGGACGAGGTGACCACCAGGGCCAGCAACACCATGCAACACCCCGAAATGATTCGCCCCAAAAATGGTCGTGAATTGCACTGTATGCTAAATGATGCCATGGCCCTCGGTCTTATGGTCGTCGATGCAACAATGATTGTGTTTCGAAAATGCACAAGTTACACGTAATGTGTACATTATGTCTGTTGTGGATTTCTATAGGCACATTATATTGTTTGCAAAGTTACAAATCAATGCTTCTGAAACTTTTTTTCAAAAGCGCTTTTTTATTTTTTTAGGTCATATTATTCCCGCTTCTCCACTTTTATCCCCTATGACATCAAACATGTGTACGTAAATCTATAAGCACAAAGACTATTATGCACATTATGTCTATTGTCTTTTCAAAAACCTTGCACTTCCCAATTTAAGCGTATCTTAAGCCCACATTTCGATGAGCCTCATGCAAACAAACAACAGTATCAAGGGTTTGGTGGTCTCCCACTCTCATTGGGACAGGGCGTGGTATCTGCCGTTCGAGAGCTACAGGCATCGGCTGGTTCGAATGACCGACCGAATTTTGGCTCTTCTTGAGGGCGACAAGGAATACAAGTCGTTCATGTTCGATGGACAGACCATCCTCCTGGAAGACTACCTCGGGGTGCGTCCACATGCGGCCGGTCGTATTCGCCGCCTGATCCAGGAAAAGAGGCTTATGATTGGCCCATGGTATGTGCTTCCCGATCTGTTTCTGGTGAGCGGCGAGTCGGTGATCCGGAACCTGCAGACCGGTGCGGCCGACGGCCGTGCCTGGGGAGGACTGCTGAGGGTGGGGTATGTGCCGGATCCGTTCGGTCACTTTGCCCAACTTCCACAAGTGCTGCGCCAATTGGGTCTCGAGACCTTTCTGTTTATGAGGGGCATGCCCGAAAAGGACTTCGAAGAACTCGGAAGCATCTTCGACTGGGTGGCTCCCGACGGCAGCAAGGTGGTTGCCACCTACATGATCGACGGATACTTCAATGCCTCTGCCCTGGGTTTCCCCTCCGTTTACGGACGTTTCGAAGGCTTGTCGCCCGATATTGATTTGGCCGAAGAGCGAATCAAAAAGACCGTCGAGCATTATGCTGGCATCCAGCCGGAACCTTGGGTGGTGCTGTTCAATGGAATGGACCACATGCCTGAGCAGGCCGAGCTCCCCCAAATTCTCGAGCAACTCAACGCCCGCCAACTGCCCTTCGCACTTGAACATTCCGATTTGGACGCCTATGCGCGGAACATAGTGGCCTACGACAGGATGCGGCCACAGTTTACCGGCGATTTGGACGGCAACGCCCATCACCCCATTCTGAAGGGGGTATGGTCGACGCGTATGTACATCAAGCAGCAGAATCACCGGCTTGAATCGCTGATCACGGGCTTTTTGGAGCCGTTTGTGCTTACTGCGGTGGAGCAGGGATTGATTGGCCACGACGCCACTCTGATCGACAGGATCTGGCGCAAGCTCATGAAGAACCACCCCCACGACGACATCTGCGGGTGCAGTGTCGACGACGTGCACTCCGACAACGAAGTTCGCTTCCAGCAGGTAGGCCACATGGCTGAGGTGCTCATTACCGAAATCATGGAACAGGCGCTCATCAAGGGGCTCGACCATCCATCGAACGACGGCCAGCCTGCGGCGGATGTAAGTTATCTGCTGGTGCACAACCCGCACCCGTACAGCGTCACCTCATGGGTGGAGACCCAAGTGTTCTATCCCAACCCGGATGGGGAGGAGGGTTCACCACCCCCCGAATCACATCTTGCCGCCCATGATGGAAAGGGCACACCGGTGCCGCTGAACGTCGTATCGTCGGAGGCCCCGGTGGTACAAAACCAGTTTCTGGGCGCAACATGGGGTCGCCGCTACCATGTACGCATGCTTGTGACGGCACCTGCGGCGGGATACACCGTGGTCCATGTGCATCAAACTGGACTCGCTACAGGTGGAGGGGGCAGCACACCAGATACCCCGATGTTGGAAACGCTGTGGGATTCGGCCATTCTTGAATGGCGGCCCGATTTTGGCGACACCTATTCCTATGGACCGGATCCCGACGACCGGTCGTGGGAGGCCCCTGTGATGCCGGATGTGTCGAAAGGGCTCCTCTCATGGTCGCTCCAAGTTCCCGAAACCCGGCAAGGGGGCATAGTCGATTTGCATGTTTATGGGCGTGTGCATGAGCTTCCCGAAGGTGGGCATTCGATCCGGATCGACTACACCAACAACGCCTCCGACGGGCGCCTCCGCCTGCTCATCCCGTTGGGTGAACATGTGAACTACAGCATCGCAGACGCCCATTTCAGATTGGCCGATCACCATTTTGGTCCGTTAAGGACCCCCGAAACGTCGGCAGATCGATGGAACGGGTACCCGGGCGAGCTCGACTATGGCACAGAGTTCATGCGCGACGGCGTGATCGTGCCCAGATATCTGGCACCGGCACTTTGGCTTGCCTGCAGGGGCAACCACGAATACGAAATCGTGCAACATGCGGCTCATGGCTCCTGTCTGGCTGTGACACTCCACCGGTCGGTGGGCATGCTCAGCACCGGCGGCGGAAGAATCAGGCGCGTGCAGGCAGGCCCGTCCATCCCCGTGCCGGGAGCCCAGTGCCTGAGGCCAATAACGGTTGAAATGGCGATGGGAACGACCATTGAAAACGTACCGACTGCCCATCGCGCCCTGAGGGAATTCTCCCATCCCTTGCAGGTACGGGTCTTCCCGTGGCTGCCTTATGCAACTGGGAAAGGAGTCCTGCCGGTGGCAACATCATTGCTGTCCATCGACAATCCGGCGATTGTGCTGTCTGCGCTCAAGCACCACGATACGGAAGCCTGCTGGGTAATAAGGATCTACTCGACGAGCGACAAACCGGAATCATGCATCATGAGAGTGCCGACGACGAAAACGGCGGCATGTGTCACCGATCTGCACGAAAACTGGGACGATGCGGGGTCCTTTGCCATAGTTGACGGATCCATCCATATGGATGTTCTTCCCCACCGAATTGTGACCCTGTTGGTGCGATGAAAATTCTTGGACCGTTCTTCGTGGCATTCACTTTGGTGGCATGCGGCGCGCCAGCCGATGAGCCACCGCAGCCCGTGGTCGCGCATTGGGAGGATGTTTCCGTGGACCTTGCATCGTTCGAGGAGGAGTACATTGCTTTTGCCTCAGCGGCCCCCATGCGTGATGGTCTCGAATCGCGAAGGGACTACGCCCTGGCAATGCTGGAGCGAAAGATCATCGCAGAGATCGGCAGAGGGATGTCGCTAGATACGCTGCGTGAGGTACAGCTCGACATCCGACGCAAGCGCGAGGCCGCCTTGCGCCGGTCATGGCTGGAAAAAATTGCCGAACCGAAGTTGCAAATGCCCGACGAGGCCGACATCATGGATGCGTTCCGCAGGTCGAACACGCGGCTGAACCTGGAGCAGATTTACGCCCCGACCCGAGAGGATATCATCTCGTATGAAAGCAGGCTCAAGGCTGGCGAAGACTTCGAGACGCTCGCAGCCGAAAGCATGCGAAAGATGGGTGTGCCCGATTCTTCCTTCAAAATGGGGTGGGTAGGCTTCGAGATGATGGACGAGGCGCCCGAAGCGGCGGCTATGTCGCTCAAGGTGGCCGGCGAGGTCAGCAATCCGGTGCAGTCACTGCGCGGTTGGCACATATTCCGCCTTTTGGAACGCGAGGAAACCTTCCATGCCGACGGCACCACCTACAGCAATGCACGCGAGAATTTGGCCTTCAAGGTGTACCATCGTCGGCTCGAGGAAATCACGGTGCCATACACCGACTCCCTGATGACATCCCACTCCCTCGAAACCTACATGGACCGCCTGCGCCAAGCCTGGACAGAAATTGCGCCGTTGGTACCCCGCACCACATCCTACATGGACTTGGTTGCCATGAACCAGGGTTTCCTCGAATTAAGGCCTGAATCGCTTACACGCGACACCCCCCTGGCATTGGTCGAAGGCAAGCCGTTCACCTTTGGCCAGCTCATCGACCGCCTGCCCGATCTTCCCCTCGAAATGCTGGGTCCAAACCTGAGAGGAGCGCTCGAGCTGGCCATCCGCGACTCCGTGCTGGCAGCACGCGCTGAGTTGTCCGGCTTGGCATCGGCCCCTGAGGTCCAGCTTGCGGAAAGAATGGCCACCAACACCGCCCTGTACTTTGCCACACTGAGGTCTGTGGCCGATACTATCGATGTGGACCGACTTTCAAACGAATGGTATGAACGATGGAAGGAAACCCGGTATGTCACCTCCGTCACCTCCGGATTCAGGTACTACGTGTTTCCCGACAGTTCCGATGCCTGGAAGGTGATCCGAAGCTACCAGCAAAGCAACGACTGGGGCATCGCACTGGATGCACATGCCACTACATGGACTTACCGTGAAGGGTCCCGGACAGATCCATCGAAAAACGGGTTACCCGAGCATACCCTTCCACTTGAGTCGGAGAGGGGCGGGCGCATGCTCTCGGGACCCTGGCCCCGCGAAAACGCGTGGGCTCTTATCGAGGCCACCAGCAGGTCATACAGCATCAAACCATATGGGGAGGTTGAATCGGATATTCGTCAGACAATGGCCGAGCGCCTCCCAGAGGTTGTGCATCAGTCGCTGCTGCCCACGCGGTTCCGACGCCAGGACGTCACTGTCGACGAGAATCTCCTGATGTCTATCCTGCGGTTTTAAGATTCCTTTACGGAGCGAGAAGCCTCCTGCAGAGCCAAAGCGCCCTTGGAACGTGAAAGCACCCCTTGTAAGGGCCACCCTTGAACCGGTGGGTGACTTCCCCACGGCGATTCAGATATCCGTACCACTCGCCGTGCTCAGGATCCGGGAAATGGGAAAACGTCCACTCAAAGGTCCGTTCAAACCGCTCCAAATCCGCTTCATCTCCAGTGATCCGGTAATTCAGTAAATGGGCATACATGGCCTCACAGTGCGGCCACCACAGTTTCATGTCCCATTCGAGCTGCACGGGTGTGTAACCATCGGCATCAAGGAAGTAAAAGATGCCGCCGTGCTCGTGATCCCAACCCTTGTCGAACGACCACCGCACCATGTTGACAGCCACCTCGCCGAGCTCCGGCCTACCCAGCCGCTGTGCCCAATGCTGCAAGAACCATCCAGCCTCGATGGCGTGGCCCGGATTGAGCAGCCGTCCGTCGTATCCGGGTATCTTGTCGCCGTTCGGAGCAACCGTTTCGAATACCATTTGCCTCGATGCGTCGACATGCAGCAGCATGCGTCGAATGCATTCATCCACCTGCTCACCATACTCCTGCCAGTGATCGCCGGCCACCTCTTCTATCAGGTTGAGCAAAATCATGGGTATGGCCAAGCCCTGGGCGGCAGGCTCTCCGCTGTAGGACGGCCGGCCAACCTTGCGCAGGTCGTCCGACCAGCCCCATACACGATCAAACTCCTCCTTTGCCTTCACCATATAGGAGTTTTCGCCACTAGCACGACTGAATTCGGCCATGGCCATGATCCAGAAGCACTCCGAGAAGATCTTCCGTTGCATGCTCAGCGGCTTGCCTTCTTCGGTTAGCGAAAAGAAGACCCTTCCGTCGGGTTGGATGGCCCTACGGTCCAAGAAATCGGCTCCGAGCCGTGCCATTTCAAGCCAATCGCCACGTCTCTCAACCGTGTTGTACAGTTTAGAGAACATCCAGACCTGACGGCCCTGAAGCCATATGTGCTTTCGACGATCGTACACAGAGCCGTCTTGGTCCAGGCAGTTGAAGTACCCCCCATTCAAACGATCGGGCGAATGCCGCTCCCAGAATGGCACGACCGACTGCAACAGCTCCGTATCGAAAATTCGGTACAACTCTGCCGCCCTGGGATGTTGGTACGGAAAGGTATCCATCAATGCACTCTTGCTCTTGTTCTTGCCATTGCTCTTGTTCTTGCCATTGCTCTTGTTCTTGCCATTGCTCTTGTTCTTGTCATTGCTCTTGCTCTTGCTGCTGCTCTTGCTCTCCAAGCCATTCCCGATAGCGGTTGTACAAATTCCGGGCAGACGGATAAGTGGAATTTGGGCTCATGAAATGTGAGAACTCAAACGTGATCAGCTTTTCCACGTTTGCGGCGTGGGCCCGCTCCATCTTGAAGCGAAGCTTGTTGAAGGGGATGGGTGGAAACTTGATCGGCATGTCGCGGTCGAACGACTCCACATTGCTCCATGAGCGAATGCCATATTTGCTTGCAAGTTCACGGTTCACCTGCAGGTAGTCGTCAAGCTCGCCGAATCCGATTTGTCCATCTTGGAATGCGACGATGTCGACCATGCCGGCGATCGTCGAAAAGACCTGTTCCCACTCGGCTTCATGTTGGCGCAACGTTATCGCATCGGCACCGAACTGCTTCTTGCCCCTTACGTAGGGAGAGATCAGGATAGGCATTGGTTTCAGGTCGCGCAAGTGTCTGCTCAGCTCCTCATACACACGCATCATTCCGGCGTCGAAGGCGTTGATCTCATGGGAGATGTACCATCCACCAAAAGCTGGGTAATGGCCGTACGTGTCGACCACCTCCTCGCAGAAGGCCTTGTTGATGTCGGATTCCCTCTGGTAGTCGCCGCTGTGCCAATATCTGCCCGAATCGTAGGTGCCGAAATAAAATTTCATGCCGCAGCGCTCGGCCTGACGAAGGAACAGGTCAACAAGGTCCTGATAGACCGGGAAGATGTCCATCTCCCTCGACAACACCTTCGAATTAAAGGTAGCCGTTCGTTTGTGGCCGGCCCTAATGAGGATCACCGTGTCGATTCCAACCGCCTTCATGGCATCGAAGTCGGCCGCCCACTCCGCTTCGCCCCAATTTTGGGCCGGAATGTCGTGCGTAATCTCATCGAGGAAAGTGCCGGATATACGTATCATAGTGAGCGGGAATGATAATTCTGGACGGCGTCTGATCGCCTCTGCTGCACACAGCGAACCTAAGTTAACATCCCGAAACGTGTCGCACCAACATGTGATGCTTGTGCATGCTCATGCCCTGGTACCGCCGGCTACCAAGTAGAGCACCGCCATGCGCACCGCCACACCGTTGGTCACCTGATCGAGGATGATGCTGCGGTCGCTGTCGGCCACCTCGCTCTCAAGCTCCACTCCACGGTTGATGGGTCCGGGATGCATGATCCGAAAATCGGGGTACTTCTCGAGGTGACTCCGCTTGATGCCAAACCGTTCATGGTATTCGCGAAGACTTGGAAACAATGCCGTACCCTCGTCCTGACGCTCCAACTGGATGCGGAGCGCCATTGCGACGTCGCACCATGCCAGGGTCTCCTCCAAGTTGTGCGACACGTCCACCCCGAGTTCACGCACCGAGTGGGGCATCATGGTCTTGGGTCCACATAGCACGACCTTGGCACCCAGCTTCTGCATGCCAATCAGGTTCGAACGCACCACGCGGCTGTGAGAGATGTCTCCGATGATCGCGATATTGACTCCGTCGAGGCGGCTGCGACCCGGAAACTGTTCCCGGATACTGTACAGGTCGAGCAAAGCCTGCGTCGGGTGCTCATGGGCTCCGTCACCGGCATTGATGATGCTCGCATCAACGCAGCGCGTGAGGAAGTGCGGCACACCGGGGCTCTCGTGACGCACCACCACCATATCTATTTTCATCGACTCAATGTTGCGGATGGTGTCCTTGAGCGACTCACCCTTCTTCGATGACGACGACGACGCCGAAAAATTGACCACGTCGGCAGCCATCCTCCGTTGTGCGAGCTCGAACGATATCCTGGTGCGCGTGCTGTTTTCGTAAAAAAGGTTGACGATGGTCTTGTCGCGAAGACTTGGGATCTTTGGAATCGGACGATCCAAAATCTCCCGGAAATACCGCGCCTGATCGAGCACATAGACGATGTCGTCGGCAGTATAATCGGCCAATCCTAGCAAGTGCTGATGCGAAAACGTGTAATCGTCGCGCAAATCATTCATCGCCGGCCTCCCCATGCACGATGTAGACCCCCATATCGGGATCGTCTGGCTCCAGTCTCACCTGAATCTCTTCGTTGGCGTGGGTAGGAATCGTCTTGCCGATATAGTCGGCCGTGACCGGCAGCTCCCGATGCCCACGATCGATGAGGCAGCAACAGGTGATGGTGGCTGGACGCCCGAAATGCATCAGGGCATCCATGGCCGAGCGTATCGTGCGGCCGGTGTAGAGCACGTCGTCCACCAATATCACATGCCTGCCGAAGATGTCGAAGGGAATGTCGGTGACGTGCACCTGCGGCATTTTCATGCGCGTGCGGAAGTCGTCGCGGTAAAACGTGACATCGAGCAGGCCAAAAGGAAGCTGTTGACCGTAAAATTGGCCGATATATTGATTGATGGCCCGGGCGATGTGAACCCCTCTGGGTTGCATCCCGATCAAGACGACATCGTCGAAATTGCCATGAGGCTCCATGAACTGATGTGCCAGGCGCATGAACGTGCGCTGCAGGTCTTCGTGCGACAGTATCCGGATAGGGTTCAATGGTGTTGCTCGTGGTGGGATGCGTCGACTGTGTGGGCGCAATTTAGTCAAACGATGCGAGAAGCTCAATCCTCGATTTTCGTAGCAGTCCATCCACGATTGGAGCATCACCGCGATATGCCTATCTTATTGAGATAGTACAAACATCTATGAGTAAAGCCTTTTTTCTGGACCGGGACGGAACCCTCAACGTCGATTACGATTACGTCCACCTGCCCTCGCAGTGGACGTGGTGCGAACAGGCCGTAGAGAGCATCCGCTGGATGAACGACAACGGATGGCTCGCCATCGTGGTTACCAACCAATCGGGCGTGATGCGTGGCAAGTACGGCATGAAAGAGGTTCAGAACCTGCACCGATGGGTCGATTCGGAGCTTGCAAAGGCAGGCGCACATATCGACCGTTGGTTCGTGGCCCCCTTCCACCCCGAATTCCACGACGGGATGGACCCGAGCCTGCTGCACTACCGCAAACCGGGCACGGGCATGTTCGAACTGGCTGCCAAGGAATTGGGAGTCGATTTCTCGCAGTCGGTGATGGTGGGCGACAAGGTTTCCGACTTGAAGCCATCCGTTCGGCTCGGCATGAAATCCTTCTTTGTCAGGTCCGTCCACGAACAGAACGAGGACATGGAATGGATCAGGATGCACAACATCCCCGTTCTTGACCACGTTGGACAAGTCGTCGAGATTATAGCGGCGACATCGGCAGGAAACATCATCCCAATTGCTCAGTAAAATCAGACAGAACGAAAACGAAACGACGCAGAATGACCCTATTTCGCTTACATAAGCCACTCTCGCTGGCTCTTCTACTCCTTGCTGCCTCGATCGGCACCATCGCCTGCGGCGAAAACCGTGTGGCCGAAGCACATCGGCAGGCAATGGAGGCCGCAGCTTCCGACACGGTTCTGACACCGCAGGAAAAAATGGCACTTGAGGCCAACTCGCTCAAAAATGAGGCCATGGATGCTCTCATGGGAGGAAATCCCACCAAGGCCGCCACGCTGCTGAAACAGGCCACCGACCTCGATCCGACCGATCATAACCTGTGGTACCAAAGGGGCATGGCTCTCATCGAAGCCGGCAACAACAGTGAAGCATATAAAAGTTTAACCAAGGCCATACAGTTGAATCCAAGGCATGGCAACACATTCAAGGCGCGTGGCAAGGCTAGCCTGAACATGGGCAAATATGATGACGCGATCGCCGACCTAAATCTGGCACTCGAAATTAGCCCACGCGATGCCCACGCCTATGTGGACCGGGGCCTCGCAAAGGTGAGCAAGGGTCAGACCAAGTCGGGCTGCGACGATTTCGGAAGGGCCGAGTGGCTACGTACCGTCAACGTCGACGAATATCAGACGCGCTACTGTGGCGCTTGATCAGACCGGGTTTTGATGCCGGTCTTTGGTGACGTCCATGATCGCGCCTGATACCGACACCACTTTGCCCGTGTTGGGGTCGAAAACGGGCTTACCGTAATCGATCACTTTCAGGATACCGCCGTTGGAGTCGACCATTCGGTACTCTGTTACGGTCGACTTGCCCGACAACACTTTGCTGAGGTGCTCCTGAACCAAATGCAAGTCGTCGGGATGGATAAGGTCTCGCCATCCACCGGCGACAAGCGCCTTGTCGGGGCTATGGCCCGTTACTTTGCCGAAGGTGTCCGAGACCCAATCGAAATGATGGAGTCCCGTAGGCTGGGCGATCAGATGGTACGTGAAATCGGAGTTCTTCTCGACCAGGCGGGAGAAATTCACATTGCGTTTGCTTAGCGTCTTCAGGATGCGCTTCTGCAAGGTGAGGTTCTGGATGTTCGCACGGATCAGCCTGCCCTCGGTGAGCTCGTGGTGATGGCAGCTTATCTCCACTTGAATCGGAAGACCCGACTTGTGGGTGATCACCGTCTTGATCTTGTTCTTCTCCAGATCGTTCGGTTGGTCGACGGCCAAAAAACGCGCCTTGAGGGAATGGGAATGGCGGTTGCTGATCACGTCCCAAATCGACATGCGGGCGAGTTCTTCCTTCTCGTATCCCGAGAGCGCTCTGAACGCCTTGTTGGCATAGATGATGCGCCCTTCGGGATCGAAATCGACTAAGGTGCGCTTCGACAGCTCGTCCATCGTGTCGAAGTCAGCGTTTTGCTCCACATATGTGGCTTCTGCGCGCTTCTTGGTCGTGATGTCGTGCTGGTAGGAAACCCAATGCGTAAGCTCGCCCTTGTCGTTGTAAATGGGGTGTATGTCCCATTGGTTGATGAATTCGGAACCATCCTTGCGATAGTTCACGGCTTGGCCAAAAAAGGAATGCCCCTCTACAAGCGACTTTTTAAGGTGGGCCAGAGTGCCCTTGTCGGTCTTCGGACCCTGGAGTATTCGCGGGGTCTTTCCGATCGCTTCCTCACGGCTGTATCCGGTCATTTTGGTGAAGCCCTCGTTCACATAAACGATTTTGGGTCCACCGTCAACCAACTCGATGTCTGTGATTAAAATGGAATCGTAGTCATTCTTGATGGCCTGTTCCAAAAGCCACAGGTTCGTCTTGAAACGCTCGCAATCAGTGTTCAGGGCGTCGAAGGTAGCTTTGAGTTCTTCAAATGCTTTCTCGTCTTTCGCGCACGAGCGCAGCAGTTGATGTTGCTCTTCTGTCATTGTTGTCGGTTGCTATCGAATGAGTACTTGGAATATGTGATGCCGTGGTGCCGGGCTCATTTTGGATAAAGCGATTATGGTTGCGCGATCGTTCCAAAACTTTGGATATTTTCAGAAATGAAATCGGATGAATATACGTGAGATGATCAAAAATGCATGACTGCGCGAACGTATCGGTTACTTGTGCGTCTATGTGGGTGAACGCTGCAACTATTTGTGCCGTCGAATTTGCATCACATGCCCATGTCGTCATTTTCACACCGTTACGATTTAGCCCTGCATCAACCCATGTTTCTGGCAATCATGCATGATGTCGAGGCAATAGAGTCGGGCGACCACGTCGCCCTTGGACAGGCGCTCGAGCGTCTGTATCCGAGGGTATACCGCGCCGTTGCAGGCATAACCGCCGGCACCGGTCTGGACGTCGACGATTTGACCCAGGAGGCGTTCTTGAAGGCATATCGCAACATCGAAAGCTTCCGTGGCGACAGCAGCCTTTACACCTGGACCTACCGCATCGCCCGCAACGTGTGCCTCGACGCCATGCGTAGACGCAAATTTCGCGGACAGTTTATTTTTGACTGGTTCAAGCAACCCGACTCCGACCACGACTTCCCGGATCCCTCTGGTGTGGACGTCGCCGAAGACAAGGACACACGGTACTGGATCGACAAGGCCCTGGCACTTTTGCCCGAGGAGTTTCGTTCGGTGATCGTATTTCGCGAGATTCAAGACCTGAGTTACGACGAGATTTCCAAAATCTTGGACATCCCCGAAGGAACAGTGAAAAGTCGCCTGTTTAAGGCCAGAAAGATGATGAGAGAGCAGCTCGAACTATATGGAGTAACGCCATGAACGATATCAGAAATTTAGAAGAACGCATCACGGAGGCCATCGACGGGCTGCTGAACGAACAGCAAATCAAAGCACTTGAGGCTGACTTGCAATTCCATCCACAGCTGTTGTCCGAGTATCGCATGCAAATGGGCGGCCTGCCGATCCGCGCGTCGTATGCCGACGTGCAGCCAGATCCGTTTGCCGTTAGCCGCCTGCGCCAAAAGATGCGCTCGGCCAGCCAGGACCAATGGCAGTATGATGCAATCCGCATCTTCAAGCGCTATGTGCTCGCCTCCGGGATTGGGGTGATCCTGTTCTTCATGGCCTTGCATGCCATCCCGACAACTACGACCGACACCGACATGATCGATGACGAAATCACAACCATGTTTGAATCCTTGGAACAGGACGCACTCAGCTGGTCGGTTCTCGACATCGACACACCATCACAGAGGTAAACGAACGTGAAGACAAAAATTTGGATAACAGTCGCCTTCCTTGTCACATTCGTGTTCGGATTCGTTGCCGGATACCTGGTTCCGCGCGAGCCTCTCCCCACCCCCAGAAACCAATGGTCGCAGAACCGAGGTCCGGATCGAGTTGAAAACAGGGAACGCGAAATGCGGGAACGACGCAGGCTTGCCGAAGAACTCAACCTCAGCAGCGAGCAACGCGACATAGTTGAAAAGCTCACGCTCGAATTCACTCAGAATGTGCGCCGTACATTGCAGGATGCCAACAGGGACACACGCGAGCGCGTAGGTGCACAACACGACAGCCTGAGCGCCAAGATGCGTGAGGTGCTAAATGACGATCAGTTCGAAATTTGGGAGAAACACCACCGCCGCCGAATGGAGATGCTGCAGAGGCGCGGTAGATAAGATGCTTGCGGCATAGGTCCCTACGGGATGACACGACATTACGTTCAAAAGAAAAAGGCGGCACTTTGTGCCCCTTTTTACTTAATTATCACAATTGTCATCCCGTAGGGACCTATATCGAAGACATATTCTTTCAGAGCAGTTTAGCGATCGTTGCCAGCTGCATATTTGAGGTGCCCTCGTAGATCTTCCCGATCTTGGCGTCGCGCCAGTACTTCTCGACCGGGTACTCGGTCACATAGCCGTTTCCGCCATAAAGATCGATGGCCATCGACGCCACCTTCTCGGCTACAGCGGATGCATGGTACTTTGCCATTGCTGCCTCTTTTAGGAAGGGTTCGCCGGCGGTCTTGAGCCGCGCTGCCTGATAGACCAACAGCTTGGTGGTCTCGATGTCGAGCGCCATTTCGGCCAGCTGGAACTGTACCGCCTGGAAGTCGAAGATCGCCTTGCCGAACTGCTTGCGCTCCTTCGTGTAGGCGAGTGCGGCTTCGTGGGCGGCACGTGCGATGCCGAGCATCTGTGCACCGATGCCAATACGTCCTTCGTTGAGCGTCTCGATGGCGACCTTGTAGCCCATTCCGACTTCGCCGAGGATGTTCGCGGCCGGCACCACGCAGTCTTCGAAGATCAGCTCGCAGGTAGAGCTGGCACGGATGCCCAGTTTGTCTTCCTTCTTGCCGATGCTGAAACCCGGCATGCCGCGCTCAACCACGAATCCGGTGATACCCTTGTAACCGAGGTCAGGATCGATCGTGGCGAACACGATGAAAATGTCGGCCTCGTTGGCGTTCGTGATCCAGAGTTTGGTGCCATTCAGCACGTAGTTTTCGCCGTCCTTCCGGGCACGACATTTCAGGGCGAAGGCGTCGCTGCCTGAGCCAGCTTCCGACAATGCATACGCCCCAACCTTGCTTTGGGCAAGCTGCGGCAGGAACCGCTGCTTCACATCTTCGCTTCCCCAGCGCACAAAGGCATTATTGACGAGCGTGTTCTGCACATCCATGAACACTCCCACCGAGGCGTCCACTTTCGAGATCTCCTCGATGGCCAAGATCGACATCATGAACGTACCCCCAGCCCCGCCGTATTGCTCAGGTATGTCGATCCCCATGAGGCCCATTTCGAAGAACTGCTTGACGATATCCTTGTCGAGCTTGGCATTCTTTTCCATTTCATGGACTTTCGGGGTAATGACGGATTTGGCAAAATCGGCCGCCGCATCGCGCAGCATGGCTTCGTCTTCGGTGAGGTGAGTGAGTGGAGCGATGTGCATTGAGGAAGAATGGATAGTTTTCGTAATTAACTGTCGAAATATACGGAATTTCAATCATTAGCAGTCATTAGCAATGACTACCAATGATTATCAGAAACCTTTGAAAAACCTCCTTGTTATTCTGGGATTTAGCTGAGGCACTTGTAGTGCGGTACATCAGGAAGGTCCTTCGCCCGATTCCTCACTTTGTTCGGAACCTCCGGTTTCGGGCTTCGCCCTCAATGTGTCAGCTCAGGATGACAGCAGCGCTATTATGGGGGTCGGGAGCAAGTCACGGGCGGCTGCGCCGCCCCTGACTTGCTCTATTCATCTCAAAACGCACATTTGTCATCCTGAGCTGACA
>CAYZWQ010000004.1:23922-36123 GCA_964481355.1 uncultured Chitinophagales bacterium | reverse complement strand
CCGAACGCATATGGTTGTACCCTTGTCAAGTTCACTTTTGACCGTAACCGTTCCGCTGTGCACGTCAACGATCTCCTTTACAAGAACCAGGCCCAGCCCGTACCCTTTGATGGTAGATGCGTTGTCTGATCGGTAAAACGGTTCGAACATGTTGTTCCGGTCTTTCTCGTTCATGCCGATTCCAAAGTCTTCGACCTCAATCTCCAATTCGTTTTCGCGGATTGAAAACCGGATTACCGGGGCCGGTCTGCCCGCCGAATATTTGAAGGCGTTGCTGACCAGATTCGAAAGCAAGTGCATCATCAGGTTGATGTCAACCAAGATCCGGTCTGATTCGACCGTGCTTTCAACCACCAGCGTGCGATCGTCATCAATGAGGTGTGAGAGATGTTCCTGCACGTCTGTGATCAAGGTGGATATGGCAATCCACTCCTGCTTGATCTTGAGCTGGTTGGCCTCGAGCCTGCCCAGCACCAAGATATCGCTGAGGATGTTGTTGAGCCTCTTTACCTGCTGCCGAATTCGGTTGGTGTACTTCGATATTTTTTGAACGGAGTCGTTGTCCTCCTTGTCGAGCACCATCTCGATGAGGTCGCTGCTGGTCTGTATCGAGGTGAGCGGCGACTTGAACTCGTGCGATGCCATCGTCACAAACCGCTGACGGAGCTGGTTCAGATTCTCCTGCTTTTGAAGGGCGACCATGATTTCCTCATCGGCCATCTTCTTTTTCGTGATGTCGATCATCGAGCCCGTGAGCCTGATCACAGAGCCATTATCATCCCGGAGAACGGCACACCTCCACTGCAGCCACTTGAAGCCACCCTTGGGTTCGGGAAGTCGGAGCTCTCCGTTCAAGATGAAGTCAGTTATTTGGCCCTTTCTCAACTTGGAATACAATTTGACCAGTCGAATTCGATCGCTAGCGTCGATGCGATCCAAGATGGTTTCAAATCCCCCGAATTCTGAGTTGTCGTCGACAAAAAAGGATTTGAAATAGTCGGAAAAGAAGGTCTCCATGGTCCTGAAGTCCAAATCCCAGATACCTTCCAAGGTGCCCTCGATGGCAAGACGCCAACGCTGCTCGCGTTCGACCAACTCCTTCTGGATTTTTTTTCGCTCGACCTCGTGGCGGAAATTCTCAATGATCGACGAGGCTGTGATCAGGTATGGTTTCACGCCCTCGACATCGCTCATTGTGTAACCACCGGGCTTGTTCGCCAACCCCATCATTCCCATCATACGGTCATTTTTGAAGAAGGGGATGCCAATGTAAGTGTTCATGGCAGGGTGACCGTGGGGAATTCCGCCACTCTTCGGGTCGTTCTTTGGGTCGTTGGCGATATACACTTTTTGACCTGTAAGCGTCTGTCCAAACAGTGTGTCCAAATTTCGGAACTCGAGACCATCACTCACAAACTGATCGTAGTGTTTCCTTGTCTCCTCATTCCATGCAATGTTGGTGATGGCGTGCGATTTCAAGTATGGCCTGTTATGCTCGTCGTAAAGGACCTCCCCGATGAAACCATACTCAGATTGTGTCGATGTGAGGATATAATCGAGCAGAATCGGCAACGACAGTCGAGAATCGCCAGAATTGATGTAGTGCAGCATGGTTTCTGTGATGGCCGTCAGCTGATGTCGAGAAGCTTTAAGGTCATCCTCGGACTTCACCTTGGAAGTGATGTCGGTATATAGCCATAACCTTCCGTGCAATGTTCCATCAATTCGTACTGGGATCAGATCTCTTGACACCACCTTGCCGTAAATGCTCCTCAAATGCTCGTTACGGACAACCTCGTCAGACTGCTTCAAGTAGGCAACGCGTTCAATGAAATGGTCTGGATCGACCCAATATGCTTTTACACGCTCGGCCAGATCCATACAATTGTGGCCAATCACCGAGTCGTCCATGGACGGAATCTCGAAAATTTCGAGCAATTTCGGATTCGTGTACTGTATGATGCCATCGGCATCTTCGAACAACACCCCGAAGTCGGCAAACGTCAACAGTTCGATCAGAAAACCCTGAAGGGAGGAGGACTGGCTCATATCGGAGGCCCGTTATTCGAGTGTGTTTCTGTTCTTGGGGGAGCTGCCGAACATTTTCTTGTAGGCAATGCTGAAACCCGACAGACTGGTGAAACCGCAGGCGTAGGCCGTTTCCGTGACATTGAGCTGCGTTTCGCGCAACATCGCCTGAGATCGGGTGAGGCGGTACTCAAGAATGATGGCATACGGCGACTGACCCGTGTGCTGATTGATCTTGGCGTTCAGCGACGAAGTACTGCAACACATCAACCGGGCATAGTCTTTGAGCTTCATGGACGGATTGCTGAAGTTGAGCACGACCAAGTCGAAGAATTTCTTCACGAACACAGAATTCGTGTCATACTTGTCGAAGAAGTCTTCCTCCTTGGCTGGTTCGGATTCCATGATCCGCGATTTCAGCTGCGCAACGACCGCCAAAAGCACCGACGACTCGAAAGGTTTCGTGAGGTACACATCGACACCGTGCTGATAGCCCGAGACAATGTCGGAGGTTCCCGACTTGGCCGTGAGCATGATGCAGGGTATGTTTTTTAAGGCGGCGTTGTCGCGCAGGTGCTTAACGATGCTGACCCCGTCCATTCCTGGGAGCATCCAGTCGACGATGATCAAGTCTGGCTTTACAGCGTTGATCCTGTCTAGCACAGTTGCACCGCCCAGGTGTACCTTCACATTGTAGTTGTTCAATTCAAGCATGTCCCTGATGTTGTCCAACATGTCAGGGTCATCTTCAATAGCAAGTATTGTAAATTCTTTCATGAGTTCTCGCGTTTATCGCAAGTTATCTACAAAAAATGACACAGTATGACATAAATCCAATCTTTGCATAGTATGCCAAATCATCTGTTGTTTTTTTAAAACATTCGGTCACATTGTTAACATATGTCTGATTGATGAATAAACAATTCAAAATCTGCTATTTTTGTGGCCAAGTCAACATTGAGTATGCACCATACATTCAAACATAGCTCATGAAAGTATCCCTGATCACCCCAGAAGAGGCCCGCGTCCTGGGATGCCTCATCGAAAAGGAGCGGACCACGCCCGAGTATTACCCGCTCACCTTGAACGCCTTACTGCAAGCGTGCAACCAAAAGACCAACAGGGATCCCGTCGTCCAATATGATGAGACAACCATCGAAATTGCCCTTGACGGCCTGAATCGCAAGGGACTTGTGAGCAACGTAAGCGGAGCAGGATTGCGCGCGAAGAAGTTCCTCCACCTTGCAGAGACAAAATTGGCTCTTTCTCCCGCCGAGTCGGCCGTATTGTGCGTGTTACTGCTTCGCGGAGCACAGACCGCCGGCGAAATTCGGGGGCGGACGGGACGTATGCACGAGTTTGCGGATCTCCATGAGCTGGATGCGCTGCTCGACCGAATGACCCAATCGGATCCGCCTCTTGTCAGACAGCTGCCCAAACTTCCAGGGAACAAGGAGTTTCGGTACGTGCAGCTCCTAACAGGTGAGCCGGATTTGTCTCAGTTGGAGCGGGCTTCCGGCTCATCAACAACGTCAGCATCCACAGCATTGGATGAAGTGCGGTCCGAACTGCAAGAGCTCAGAGAGCAGATTGCCGATCTGCGCCAAAAATTCGACGACCTTCTCGATCAGCTGTCATGACTCCCATCGATCCCCACGACGACTCTGATTCCCTCGACCCTCTTGATCCTCATCATCTCGATCCGGATGCACCCGTTCACATTCCAATCGACGGAATCCTTGACCTTCACCAGTTTCGGCCAAGCGATGTGAAGGATCTCGTGCCCGACTACCTGCAAGCCTGCCGTGAGAAGGGGATCCTTCGGGTTCGGATCATCCACGGCAAAGGCACGGGGGCACTGCGCCGCACGGTGCATGGCATTCTGGATCGGACACCCTGTGTGATTGGCTACCACTTCGCCGAAGACCACAGCAGCTGGGGAGCCACGATAGTGAATATCACGGCAAACGAACGGCAAACAAATTCGACGGGGTAAGCAGGTAAGCCTCGCCACCCCATATCCGGATGCCGACATAACGCCGCAGTGGAATCTCAATTCTTGACTCGATGTTGCCGTAGGCGTCACAAAGCAAGATATGGGTTGGCGTGAGCACGTAGAGCAGGTCACCATGGTGGGCAATGCCGACGGCATCGGCAAAGCCCGATAGCATTTGCTGATATTCGCCCTCCACCGAAAAGCGATGCAGCAGACCGGCCCCTCCGTCGAGCACAAACAAGTGCCGGTTGCCGATCAAATAGTCGGAGACATCGCCAATATTGTATCGCTGAACCGGCCCGATCTCGACGTCGACCCGCCCCTGGTTGCCGAACCGCACAAATTTGCCCTCCGTTGGCACCCATGCCACGACGTCGCCACGTGCGTTGACGCGTACATCTTGGGGGTCGAACGGCATCGACCGGTCACGCCCGTGGGTAATCCCCCCCAAAAACTGATTCCTCCGGTCAAAACTCTGAATCCTGCGATTTGAAGGATCGGCAACGTAGATTTTCATTCCGTTGGTGACATCGATTCCCTTCGGACGGTCGAATTGATAGTCGCCGGAACCCCTGTTACCGATCGAGTCCAGCCTCACGCCGTCTGTGCTCACCTTCAGTATTCGGTCGCGACCCGACTCAAGCACGAAGATTTCACCGCCGGGTGTAATATCCAATGCAACGGCGTCGAAGAGGCCTTTGAGCACGGTGCGAGATGTACCATGCTGGGCGTATGCCCCACAAGTCGCCGTCAATGTCAGGATACAAACACACAGAAAGGTCTTCATTGTCGGAAAATGCATCGAAATATTTGGTTGATCAAGGTAAACAACGCCACAAATGTCAAAAACGATACGGTCCGGAAGGACCTCTTGTCCATTTCGTCACTGTAAAGCATTGAAATCTCCTTGAATCCGACTTCAATCACGGATACATTAGAACAATCGCACCAATAGCTGATTGGTTTACGATTGTGAGTTTCGTGTCGAGATGACGCCAGCAACCCGGTAACCATAATTGGAGGACGTTTATGTTGTCAAAATGGGTTTCACGAACCGTTGAGTTGATGCACGATTCGGTTCAACGGTTTCCGGTCACCATGCTCTTTGCTCTTGCAACCACCGTGTTGGCCATCTATCTGATTGAACTCGATTTCATGGATGCGTCTCATGCAACGGCCATATCATGGCTGATGGCCACCGTGCTGGGCATACCCCTGAGCATAGCCCTGCATCTTCGCATGGAGATGGCGCCTGTCCCAACTGCTTGGAAAGCAGCCCTGTTCGCAGGACTTGTGGCGGTCATTGTAGGATACGCCCTTTGGCTGCCAAACACCCATCTGGGACTTGCCCACAATGTGTTTCTGCAATGGGGACTTCTTTTCTTGGCCGCCCACATCACTGTGAGCATATCGGTCCATGATAAGAACATTCAGGACAGAACCTTTTGGGCGTTCAACATGCATACCCTCATGAGGTTCGTGCTCGGCGTTCTGTTCACGGCAGCCTTGAACATCGGTGTGATACTCGCCATCGCGGCATCCGACTTCCTGTTCAAGCTGGATCTGGACGAGACCATCTACCTATGGGTGACGTTCATCAATCACGGCGTGTTCATGACGGCCATCATCATTGCCGGAATTCCCGATGTTCGAAACCAAATGGAATGGGAAGTATCCGTGCCCAAGGCGCTTCGCCTTTTCTGCCTCTACGTGCTTCTCCCCCTGGCCTTTCTGTATTTGACCATCCTCCTCATCTATACAGGAAAAGTCATTCTACAGTGGTCGCTCCCTGAGGGAATCGTCGGCAGCATGATTCTCTACTACGCCGTGGTGGGTTACGCCACCCATGTCCTGACGTTGCCGTTTCAAGACGAGGGCTCAAAGTCGACGCTGTGGTTCGGCACGTTCTTCCGTTACACGATGCCGGTTGTCTTGATCCTGTTCTGGGTCGCCATCGTGTTACGGGTCGATAATTATGGATTGACCCTGTTCCGCGGGTTGGTCATATATCTTGGGGTATGGCTTACAGGTATATCGGCGTGGGCGATCTTCACGAAGGGCCGGCCGATCGTGCTGATACCCGTATCATTGGCTGCCATCCTCGTCCTAGGATCGATTGGCCCCATTTCCATCTCGAGCATGAGCAGAAACAGCCAGGTCAACGAACTTAAAACCTTGATTTCGCCGACCGCAGGAGATACCGACGCAGAAAAAATTCGAAACACCGCCAATCTCGACTCCCTTTCGATATCGCGCATCAACAGCATCATCACCTATCTGTCGAACTCCCACGGGGTATCGAGCCTCGAACCCTTCATCAGCGAACCCTTGGAGGTGCTCAAAGTCCGCTTCGAGGCCGAGGACTCCATTAAATACACATCAAACTGGCAGTTCTCCACTCGTCTGATGGAGGAATGGAAGATCCCGACCGCATGGAATGTGACGCGCGGATCATACATTGTATTCAATGCCAGCACCCAGCTCAATGCGGTGATCAGCGGCTACGATCAGTACATATCCGTCCGACATGTTTCGGGCAACACCGAACAGGAGTCGCTGAATCTGTTCGAGAATGCCAGTGTCACCATCCAAATTCAGCCAGCCGACGGCAGCATCGTATGGAGCAGCCGTTCTGGCGAAACGGTTCGGCTTGGCGTGGTCGATCACCTCAAAACACTTCCTTACAACAAGGAGAGAGGATTTGTCGACCTCAACGAAACGAATGCAGTGGTTGCGGACACGGAATCAGGCAAGGTCAAATTCCTGATCGAGTCGTGCAATATTCATTATGTCGACGGGAAGTGGATCTTGGAGTCGCTGCAGGGCAAATTATTCGTCAAAAACGAATGATTTGTGGGCAAATCAGAGCTGTACTTGGTTGCGCGAAATGACCTGAGTGCGCGTGTTGCCTTGCGCGTCTTTGCCAGACACCAGCAGCATCAAATTCCGTCCACCCAGCCCGGCTTCAAAGCTCGACATAATTTTCGGAGACGTGAGCGTAAAGGACGCCGGCGGCTGGATCAGTGTGAAAGTCTTGCCATGGTCGGGCGAATCGTAGAGACTGAACGTCTCGTTGTCGTTCTCCTCGTATCCACCAAAAACAAGATTGTTCAAATCGGACGGATTGATCCAGAATGCCGTCATGACCGTATTGAGCCCCTGCCCCGCATTCGACGGATGCTGATACACCCATCTCCAGTCATTCTCCACGATGGCAATGAGTCCTCCCCGGAGCAGGCCGTACGACAGTCCCGGCGTGAAATAACTCGGACGAAGTCCCACCACTTGCTTGCCGCCGATATTTGACTGCGTCAGAAAGCGGTTGCCCGCAGGAAGTGTGGGTGTGTCATCGTCGTTCAAGTCGATCCGTTCGATGTAGGTGGATCCATCTGAGCTCTCGCAGCTGTGGTACAGGTACGTGAAGAAGCTTTGCATCACGTTCAACTGACAGTTGTCTTTAACGGCAGGATTCAGGTTCCCTTTGATGATCGTCCAGCTGTTTCCGTCGTTCTTCGACCTCGCCACGGCACCACTGGCCAGGCTAATGTACATATCGGCATATCGGGCGCCAATTTGGGTCTGGTCGATGAGCTTCCAAGAAATGTAGTTCACCGTCGGGCGTTCGTTGCTGCCATCCGCAACCAAACCATCCGTTATGCCGCTCCAGGTGGTACCGGCATCAATTGACTTGTAGATTGGAAAGGCGTTCGTGTTCGTATTGCCGGGGGCATTTGGATCGGCGGTTGCGAGAATCACATTGGGAATGAGGGGGTGGTTTAAAATGGATGTGATTTTCACTCCTGTGACGTTCGAATTCCTCCATTGGGCGTTGGCCCCAACATCGTAATACTGGAGGCCGTTGTCCGTGCCCACGACGATCCTGTTTCCGAATGCCGTCAGTGATGTGCCAGTCACATTGCCCGCAATCAGGCCATAATCGACCCATTCATAATTGAATGTATCTTTCTTGGAATCAAAGCATGAAGTCAAGGTGATGGACACCATCGCAAGCAGTAGAAGAGATATCGATCGATTCATGAAATAATGGATGAGGCGGTATGTGGATTCGTGTGGTCTAACGTATCCATAATGGTGTTTGGAACGCGGCCGAGGTGCTAATTTACGAAAGTACTTCGTGATATGTCCCTGTAACAGTATCTTCACGTTTGCCATTCACTCAAACCTACGCGAATGCCATACCGTCACCTTTTTATCATTGTGCTCTTGGTGCTACCCTTTACCTACTCCTGCTCCACAGCCGAAGTAGAACCCATTGTGGAGGCAACCTCGCTCTTCAACAAGCCGCTGCACCAGATCGAGCCCGTCGGTGATTCCGGCCAAAGGACGTTGTCGCAGCTCGACGAGGCAGAGGCTGCATGGCGGGCCGACTCGACCTCGGAGGATGCCATCATCTGGTATGGAAGACGCCTTTCCTACGCCGGCCGGTACAACGACGCCATCCGCGTCTACAGCAATGGGTTGCTGCATCACCCCGACTCGTACAAGCTGCGTCGCCACCGGGGGCACCGTTACATCAGCATCCGCAAGTTTGACGATGCGATCGCCGATCTGGAGCAGGCGGCGGCGCTTACGAAAGGTGTGCCCGACGAAATGGAGCCCGACGGACTCCCAAATGCGCTCAACCAGCCTCGCAGCTCCGACCAGACAAACATCTGGTACCATCTCGGGTTGGCGTACTTCCTGAAGGGATCCTTTTCAAAGTCGGCGGTGGCATTTCAAAATTGCGTAAATCTGAGCACCAACGACGACATGAAGGTGGCAGCGACCGACTGGCTATACATGTGCTACCGACGTCTGGGACGCAAAGATCGAGCCGACAGGCTGTTGGAAGGCATCAAACCCGAAATGGATATCATCGAGAACACATCCTATCACAAGCGGCTGCTCATGTACAAGGGCGAAATTGCGGCCGATTCGCTGCTCGAGGCGGCCGTAAACGAGCAGAACAGCCTTGACCTGCTCACGCAGGGATTCGGGGTCGGTCATTGGTATTTGGTAAATGGCGACCAAGGCCGTGCTTCGCGGATCTTTCAGCTCATCACCATGCAGGAGAACTGGGCGGCTTTCGGATTCATCGCCGCCGAGGCCGAACTTCGCCGGATGCGATGACAAAATGAACCACTGAAAACACTGAAAAGGCTGAAAAATGCGTCCTGATTCATGTCATTCCGCAAATTATCATTATCCCATTTCATTTTTTTCAGTGTATTGAGTGGTTCTAGGCGATTCAGCCATTCAGTTCGGCCAAGATTTCGCGTTTGGTGCGCTGCGCCCAGGCCACCATGGCCAAATTCTGATACTGGTTTCGATAGGGCTCCTGAGCGTAGTCGCCGTCGTACCGGATGAACTCCGTGTTGAACGTGATCGGCGTAGGGTCGTCCGAGCTCAGAATCGAACGGAACAGCTCCCTGTACCAGGCCTTCCAAGGCTCCGTACGTTTTTCGTCAAAGGTGCCATAATGCCACATGCCGTCGTACCCTGTTGGTGTTGGATCATTTGCAGGATCCACTATGGGATACTGAATGCTTCCCTGCGTACGGTCGAGGTCGTTGGGCACGGCCATCCGCAAGTGCCCCATTTTGATGAGCCCTGAGGGGATGAGCACCTTGCTCACGTAGTTATCGGGGTCGAATGGATCCAGATTTAATGCACCGGATGATATGTCGTGCCAGTGCAGCCCGTGGGTGTTTCCGACCTGATGGATGTAGTGGGAGAAGTCGGCCGAAATCAGCAAGCCCCGCTCCCCTTTCGTGGCGTCGAGCAGAGCCTCATGGATGCGCATGAGGTGCCGTGGATCGTAGCTCACACGGTCGATGTGGGTTTCGACGCAAATGTCGATGCCCATGGGATCCGACATTTCCCACGCGCGACGAAAGAACTCGACCAACTGCGGGATGGTTGGATTGTGGGAGTCGCCGTTGATCTGCATGTCGAGGCGGATGTACGTACCGAAACGCCTCGCCTTCTCCATGCAGTTGTACATCGATGTGAGCGCGTCGGGCCAGGTGTCGCTGCCGCCGATAACGAATAAATCCAGGAAGGTCAAGTAGGGCATGCCGGCGTCGACGGCCGTACGCGCATCTGCTTCCGAGGCAGGCACTCCATCGAGAAAATCGATGTGTGCGAGCGGATCGATTGATTTGAGCTCGTCTGTGAGCTGTTCAAGCCGGTCGGCAAATGGCATGTGAAGGTCTTGCTCCAGATGGCCGCCAAGGCCAATGAGCAGGTTGTGTCCGTTGTGCATATAAGAACGTGGGCATTGCGATGGATGTGAGGCAACCAATATACGTAGGGCTGCCGAGCCTCCAAATCGAAAAGCGCTTTTACTGTAGATGCCCGTTTCGATCGAATTGAATTAATTAAAAAGGTCGGTATATTGACCGATTAATCAGTTTCACCCTCATTTTGCCTTCGAGTAAGCCATTTGATGGAATTCAGCGTTCATGTTGCCGGCGAGCAGCACCAGATATTTGCGGAGGAGATATGCCACCAAATGGAAGAATCGGCCAAGGCCCGTGGAACCGGCATTGCCAAACGCTCGCCTGATTATATCCGTCTGAAAATGGCGGAGGGAAAGTCTGTGATTGCGCTCACATCCGACAACCGATTTGCCGGCTTCTGCTACATCGAGACATGGGGACACGGCAACTATGTGGCCAACTCGGGCCTCATCGTGGTTCCGGAATTCAGACAGTTCGGGCTGGCCAAGATGATCAAGGAGAAAATCTTCGCCCTCTCCCGCGCAAAATACCCCGGCGCCAAGATTTTCGGCATCACCACCAGCCTGGCGGTGATGAAGATCAATTCAGACCTCGGCTACAAGCCGGTCACATTCTCGGAACTCACCACCGACGAGGCCTTCTGGAATGGCTGCAGCTCCTGCGTGAACTACGACGTGCTCACCCGTACGGGGAGGAAAAACTGCCTGTGCACCGCCATGTTGTTCGACCCCAACGACAAGAGAAACAAGAAAACGGAAGAATAACACTCCTCATGCCGGCGTTTGTCACATGAGGCGCCGATGGCGTATCTTTCATTCCGAGAACATTCGTCCGACATGGCAGTATCACAAATTGTTACCTGAACGTAAAATTGGACTTGATTTCATGAAAAAATACACCATCCTCGCCTTTGTGCTGGCTTCACTCCTGCTGGTCGGCGACGCCCTTGCCCAAGGCGGAATCGGGGCATCCTACGAGCGCCGCAACGACGAGCCGCGCGAGGGCATCGGACTGCGCCTTGAGAAGACGTTTGGCACCTCCGAAGACATCGTCAACGTCGGCATTGTTGGCCACACCTCCTTTTTCAGCAACACGATCACGCTTCGCTCCGGCGAAAACGGCTCCGGCGTGATATTCTCCGACACTGAACTCAGCACCTATGACTTCGGTGCCGCCGTCAAGCTGGGTGTGAATGTCCCGTTTGTGACCCCCTACATCATGGGCGGAATCGGATTCGAAAACTACAAGATCCGCGTGAACAGCACCTTCGACGGGCTCGACTTCCCCGACGACGAAAGCACGATGGTGCTGAATGGAACCGTCGGCATCCAGTTGAGGCTGGGAAGTTCCATCCGCCCGTTTGCCGAGATGCGGTTCAGCCAAAACACAAAAGAATACTCCTTCGACGAAACCTTCAGGGACTTGGAGGCTTCGAAGAACAGGATTGCACTGGGCGTGCAGCTTCAGTTCTGACAACATGCATCATTCATAAATAAAAAAAGGGAGCCTTGCTCCCTTTTTTTATTGCTCTTCGTCGTATCCCTCCGGGAAGCGGTCGCCGTAAATCTCCTTCATGACCGAATGCCTGAACTCTATGGCAAGCCTTCTGGCATCCTTCTCGCCGTATTTACGGACACTCCACTGGCGATTTTTCACTTTACCGGGCTCCGGCGACCATGTGACCTGGTAGTAGTCGCTCGTTGTGCCGTTCTTGTTGATTTTTGTGGTCTTGCTAACACCGATGATCCCGCTTTTGTTGCGCTTGTCGCTGGTAACCAATCTGCGCTTTGGCTCCCTGGGGATATCTTTCAACGCTTCCAACGCGACTAACCGGGCCTTGTACGCCACCTGAAGGGCGCGGTCACGTCCGCCGTATTTGTTGTCGGAATAAAGTTTCGAGTAGGTCTTTCCGTTCTTGTAGATCCGCACGTACCA
>CAYZWQ010000004.1:0-23912 GCA_964481355.1 uncultured Chitinophagales bacterium | reverse complement strand
CGGCTGATGCCCTTCATGTTGATAGGTTCACTCATTTTCGTCACCGCTTCCTATAATATGCGTTGGAAAATTTAGACTGTATATACGAACATGACTTATATTAGCGCCATCTGTGTAGGATGATAAGGAATTTTAGATTCAAAAAAAGTGATTCATCACTATACTACATATTTTTACACTTAATTAGCTTTTTGATTAAAGTGGTTTTTAAAAATCAATAACACTTAACGCATCGTTGCATAGACATAACCGCATCACATGAAGCACAGTCCCGCCTTTTTGAACTTGGTGAACAGCCTCCGTGCATCGGTGAAGGAAACCGACACCGCCAACCTGAAGTCACGCCTGGATCAACCCGAGCCGTTCATCCTCGTCGACGTCAGGGAGGAGTCGGAATACATGGCCGGCCACATCCCAGGTGCCGTGTGGATGGGAAAGGGGATCATCGAACGCGACATCGAAAACCGAATACCCGACAAAGAGGCCGAAATATGGCTGTATTGCGGCGGTGGCTACCGGTCGGTGCTGGCCGCCGACAACATCCAAAAGATGGGTTATTCCAATGTCGTGTCGGTGGACGGGGGCTTCAGGGCATGGCTCGACGCAGGCAGCCCCGTTGCGACACCTGAGTCGGAACGGTAGCCCATGCTCGACATCAAACTGGGAAACACGATCGGAAAGTCGGATTTCGAAAGCATCGACCATGACCTCCGTACCCGCCTGCTCGACTTCCAACAGCGCCTCAAAACGGCCGGCATACCCCTGTTGATCGTGATCCACGGCCTTGACGGAAGCGGCAAGGGTGTGCTGCTCACCGAGCTGGGGGCCCGGATGAACCCGCGCCTGTTTCGCACGCACTCCTTTTGGGACAACGATTCATGCCACTCATCGCTGCCGTTCTTCGCCCGATACTGGAATGCCCTGCCGGCAAAGGGGGCCACTTCCATCCACTTGGGAGCCTGGTACGAACGCCTTTTCGAGAAGGCGTCAGAAAAGGAGGATATTCAATCTGACCTCGAAACGGTACGTAATTTCGAACAGACGCTGGCCGACAACGGCACCCGCATCCTGAAAATCTTTCTGCACATCGACAAAAAGACCCAAAGATCAAGGTTGGAGGCTAAGAGGTTGCTTCTGACCACCGACAGCAAGGTGCTCAGCATGAAGATGGGCAGAAGCAAGCCTTACAAGAAAACGGCGCACATCCACGACGAGATGCTTTCAGCCACGCACACACCATATGCGCCGTGGCACGTTGTTGACGCAACCGATCCACTTTGGTCCCTTTCAAAGACGGCCGAGCTGATCTTGGGAGTCAATCTCGACTATACTATCCATTCAGACTCCGTAGAACTTGGACCAGTTGCCCGCAGGCCACTCGAATCAGTGACTGAATTTCCGGTCATGGACCGAAAGGCATACAAAGAACAGAAACAGCTGCTCCAGAACCGTCTCTACGCTTTGGTGTGGAATGCATGGTATCGAAAGAAAAGCCCGATTCTTGTATTTGAAGGATGGGATGCTGCCGGCAAGGGCGGGAACATCCGAAAAATCACCGAATCGATCGATCCCCGACTTTGGACGGTGCACGGGTCTAGCGCCCCCAACGAAGTGGAGCGTCAACACCACTATCTCTGGCGTTACTGGAAAACACTCCCAAAGGCTGGGAAAACCTCCATTTACGACCGCTCCTGGTATGGACGAGTACTTGTGGAGAGGGTCGAGCAGTTTGCCTCCGAGGCGGAGTGGAAGCGGGCCTATCGCGAAATTAACGAGTTCGAGAGCCATTTGCACGACTGGGGTTCCGTTGTGATCAAATTTTGGCTGCACATCACGCCCGAAGAACAGCAGCGTCGGTTCGAGAACCGTGAGGAGGTCGAGTACAAGAATTACAAAATTACCGACGAAGACTGGCGCAACCGTGCCAAGTGGGACGCCTACACCGAAGCCGCAGACGAAATGTTCTTCCGCACGTCCAATCCGGAGGCTCCGTGGATCATCGTTCCCGCCGACGACAAGTACCATGCAAGGATCACGGTGCTGAGAAACATCGTCGAAACGTTGGAGCGTCGTCTGGAATAAATGGGATTCAATACCGGTGTCATCCGTATCTTAGCACAAATTCCATGATGATGAACGTCCTCAAATCCATATACATCTGGACCGTGTCTGCCCTCATCATATTGATATGGGTGCCCCTTCTGGCGTTGATGCGTCTATTTGATCGGGATCCAGCCTTATACCGCACGGGCCGGATGTACCGCAGGCTTGGGTATGTGCTGGTGCGAGTGAACCCCAACTGGAAGGTTGAAATCAGCGGCGAAACGGTCGAAAACCCACGAAATCCCTATGTCGTCGTAGCCAACCATCAGTCGATGGGCGACATTCCGGTCATATCGAACCTGCCCTGGGAAATGAAGTGGGTGGGTAAAGAGGAACTGTTCAAGATACCCATCGTGGGTTGGCAGATGAAGCTTGCAGGCGACATCCCCGTGAACCGGAAGGGCGTGCGCAGATGGGAGCAGGTGGCCAAGAAGGCAGGTTTCTACCTGGAGAACAAGTGCTCGGTGATGATCTTCCCCGAGGGCACACGCACCAAGGACGGATCGGTGGGGCGCTTTGCCGACGGAGCCTTCGCCCTTGCCGTTATGCACCAGGTTCCTATTCTCCCCTTGGTCGTCGAGGGCACTTTCGACTGCCTTCCAAAGAACTCGTGGATATTCGGCAAGGCGGAGTCCATGAAGGTCAAGGTCTTAGCACCGATTCCCACCCAAGGGATGACCAGCAGCGACGTGCCGGAGCTGCGCGAAAAGGTCCACAAGCTCATCATCGATCAGTTAACGGCATGGCGCACTGAGGCATAGCATCTTTATGTGATGTAACAAATCACACAGGCAGGACGTCATTGATGGTAGTTGGAGCTACTAAAAAATATGACGCCTACCGCCATGAAAAAGTCACTTCTTACCCTTCTCTTCATCGCAACCCTGGGAATGACCGGTTGTGTGGAGTCCTTTTATTTCGACGACCACCGCCAGCAGGATCTTGAGCGCGCCGAACGCAAGTGGAACCGGGCTTATATCGTCGACTACGACTACGAAGGATATCACGACGATCCATACGGCTTGGAAGGCCGCTACATGGTGCGTGTGAGAAACGGACGCGTGATCGACGCCTACAACATCAACAACGGTCGCGATGTGCCAAGCTCCCAACTCCACAAGGTTCCTACGATCCAGGATCTGTTCAACGAGATCTACCGAGCCATCGACCGTAACTTCGATGTTCTGGAGGTCAACTACGACAACGAGTTCGGCTTTCCGTCCTACCTGTACCTCGACGTAAACCGCAGGGCCGGCAACGACGAGTATTCGGTCGAGATCACCGACATGTATTTGTTCTTCGACCAAAACTACGATCAGCCGCTTAAAATATCGGGTAGCAGCCGTTGAAATTTCGTATCCTTTGGGTGATTTTGACTCGTCATACACCACCCAAAGGATACCCTCATGGTCTCTTCACTCAGACGCTCTGTAATGTATATCGGTGCACTGTTGCTCTGCACCGTCCTGGCCACCGACTCCACAGCCCAGAAAAGGGCGATGACGTTCGAAGACGTCATGACCTTCCGCAACATGACGGGCCCGACCATCTCCGACAACGGAAGATGGGTTGCCTACGAATCAGTGCCCGACCGGGGCGACGGCCACGCAGAGGTGCGGTCGACTGACGGACGCACCACGCACACGGTCGAACGCGGTGCAAATGCCCAGCTGAGTCCCGACGGAACTTGGGCAGCCTTCTTGGTGAAACCTCCCGCCGCTGACATGGAAGATCCGGCAAAAAAGGACGACCGCCCCCGCAGTGGCATGACATTGGTCGACACACGGTCGGGTGCCGTCACGAATTTTGCCGAGGTGTCGCGATTCACGTTGACCGACGACGGCAATTGGCTCATCCGTCAACACCATGAACCCAAAAGCAAGAAGCGCTGGGAAGGCGGCACCGAGCTGGTGATCCGTAAGCTGTCAGACGGCTCGGAGAAGTCGATCCCCTTTGTGCGCTCGTTTCAAGTTGATTCCACTTCAAGCTGGCTGGTGTACTCATACGCCGACAGCCTGAAGTTGAATGGTTTATATGCGGTCAATTTAAAGAGTGCCGATTTGGCAACTATGATGCTCGACACGCTTACCGAGGGCCATTTCAGCCTGCCGGCATGGCACAACAAGACGGGTCGTGCCGTGTGGATGGCCGCCGCGAACGGTATCGACAAGAAAGCGGGTCCTGCAGCACTTAAACTCTGGCAGTCGGGCGCGACAACGGTGAGCACCTTGGCATCGGGACAGGCTGCCCAGGATTGGATGATGCCAAGCGACGCATCGCCACGATGGACCACCGACGGAAACCGCATCTTTTTGGGACTTCGTCCTTGGAAAGAGGCCGTCGCACCCGACACCACCAAGAAACCGTTCGATTTGTTCGACCTCGAGGCTTTGCTCGACAGCCGTGAACTGGATGTCTGGCACTGGAACGACCCGACCATATCGACACAACAGAAGGCGCAGCACCGGATGGAGCAGAACCGCACGTGGATGGCTGTCTTCCATGTGGCCGACAGACGCTTGGTCCCATTGGCCGACGAGACCATGCGCACCGTTCAATTCTCTGACAACGCCAACTACGCCATCGGGCTCGACAACCGTGCCTACGCCCAGATGACCACCTGGGACGGATCGTACAATGACGTATACCGGGTGAACCTGCGCGACGGCTCCCGGCTGCGTCTGATCGAGAAGAACCGTGGTGGTGGTGTCAACATGTCGCCGGAGGGCAAATGGGCCGTATTCTTCAATGACGGAAATTGGCATCTCATCGAAATGTCGACCGGAGAGATCACCGAGGTCACATCGCGCGCAGGCACCATATTCTACGACGAGGACACCGACACGCCGGGACCTCCGGGCTCCTACGGCTTCGGCGGCTGGATCACCGGCGACGGGGCCTTCAGGGTGTACGACCGCTTCGACATCTGGGAGTTCGACACGGCGGATCCTTCGAGGTTCAGGAATCTAACCCGCGGTGAGGGGAGGTCGAAGAACATCACCTTCAGGGTACAAAATGTCGATGCCACCAGCCGTGCCGCGTCGGCACGAAATGAGGAGCTGATCCTTTCGGGATACGACAATGCCCGCAAATCGAACGGTTATTACCGGCTGAATCCGTCGAACGGGAACCTTACGACCCTCATCGACGAGAACCGGCGCGTCTTGTTTGTGACCAAGGTGAAGGGTACTGGTCAGATGGTCTACAGCCGGCAAACCACCAACGAGTTTCCCGACCTGTGGCTGGCCGACAAGGATTTCAAGGGCGGGCGCAAGATCACCGACTTCGGTAAGCAGCTCGACCAGTTCCTCATCGGCACCTCCGAGCTGGTTAAATGGAACGACCTAAACGGCAATCCCCTCGAAGGTGTGCTTATCAAACCGGGCAACTATGAGCCCGGCAAGCGGTATCCCGTCATCGTGTACTATTATGAGTTGTTCAACCAGAGGTTGCACGAATTCAACCAGACCGTCGTCAACCACCGCCCAAGTTTCAATTTCTACTCCAGCAACGGGTATGCCATCTTCCTGCCCGACGTCAGGTACGACATTGGTTTGCCCGGTTACAGCGCGACGCGGAGCCTCGTCCCCGGCGTGCAGAAGATCATCGACATGGGCATCGCGGATCCTGAGGCCATCGGCCTGCACGGACACAGCTGGAGCGGATACCAGACGCTGCATGTGATCACCCAGACCAACATCTTTGCCTGTGCCGTGGCGGGGGCGCCCGTCAGCAACATGACCAGCGCGTACAGCGGCATACGATGGGGTGCCGGGGTTGCACGGCAGTTCCAGTACGAGACGGGTCAAAGCCGTATCGGCGGAAGCTTGTGGGAGTACCCCGAACGGTACATCGAGAATTCGCCCGTCTTCTATGCCGACCGTATCAAGACACCGCTGCTCATTCAGCATGGCGACGCCGACGAGGCGGTGCCCTGGTACCAGAGCATCGAGATGTACCTGGCCATGCGCCGTCTTGGCAAGGATGCCGTGTTCCTGCAATACCGTGGCGAGCCCCACCATCTGCAAAAGTACGCCAACAAGCTCGACTACAGCATCAAGATGAAGGAGTACTTCGACCACTACCTCAAGGGGATGCCCGCGGCGAGCTGGATCACAGACGGCGAACCGTATCGGGGGAAGTAGTAGAGTAATAGAGTAGTTAGTGGTTAGTAGTCCATGCCGGAGGCATCTTTCATAAAAAACATCCTCTGTCATCCCGCAGGGACCTAAGCTGTAAGCTTCTAACCACTCTACTCAGAATGAACTTTTTACAATGAACAAGATCCTCATAACCACCAACCTCTACATGGCGCCGATGCTCCGCATGGAGCTCGAGCGCATGGGATATCCCATACTCAAGGAGATGTCCCACTACGTGGAGACCCAGGGCACGATGCACGATGCGATGCGGCTCAACAAGAGCCTGTTCACGGCGCATCGGATCATGTACCACATCGCCGACTTCAAGGCCGACACGCCCGACGAGCTGCAGGAGAAGCTGGCCGTGCTGCCTTGGCACAAGTGGATCGACGTGGACGGCTATTTCCGCGTCGACTCGTCCGTGAGACATTCCACCATCACGGATAGCCGCTATGCGAACCTGCGGGTGAAGGACGCCATCGTGGACCGGATGAAGGAGGAATACGGACGTCGTCCGAACTCCGGCAACGAGCGAACCGGCGCCGCGGTCTTCCTGTTCTGGAACGACCAGGAGGGATCGATCTTCATCGACACCACCGGCGAGCCGCTGAGCAAGCGCGGTTACCGGGTCAAGAAGGTGGCGGCCCCCATGCAGGAGACCCTTGCCGCCGCCGTGGTGCTGCAGACGGGCTGGGACCCCTCCGCCCCGCTGGTCAACCCCATGTGCGGCACCGGAACCATCGCCATCGAGGCGGCAATGATGGCGACGAGGAGGCTTCCGGGCCTGTTGCGCGACACCTATGCCTACCAGTTTCTGAGGAACTACGACGCCGAGGCCGACGCGGCGCTCACCGAGGAGATCCGTAAGGGTGTGCTGCCCAGCGACGGCATCACCATCTGGGCAAGCGACATCGATCCTGCGGCCATCCGGGCAGCCCTGGTCAATGCGGAATACGCGGGCGTGGAGAGGGTGATCGAGTTCGAGGTCGCCGACTTCCGTGAATCGACCGTACCCAAATGCGAAGGGGGCGGCGTGGCCATCCTCAACGCCGAGTATGGCGAGCAGCTTGGCGAAATCAACACCCTCAAACCCGTGTACAACGACATCGGCAAGTGGCTCAAACAGAAATGCGGCGGCTATACGGGGTATCTGTTCACCGGCAATCCGGAGCTGGTCAAGTCGGTGGGACTCAAGCCGGAGGAGAAAACCCCCTTCATGAACGCCAAGATTGAGTGCCGCCTGCTGAAGTACACCATCTTTCCACCGAAGAAAGATGCGGCTTCCACTGAGTGAATATTGTATGTTTCAAGCACAAAAGTTGACTTAATTTTAAACAATTGTGTGGATTTTTTTTATTAAGTCATAGTGACTTGATTGACACCTGCACACGATATCGCTATGTTTGGTACATATGCGAACTCTTGTGAATTTTATTCGTTTCACACTGGCTGTGTCAACACTATGTGGCCTCTCGCACCAGGTGGGAAAAGCGCAGTTTACACCACCGGCCAGTGTCGAATTGGAAGTATCTGGCGACAGACCTGTTCTAGGGTTGAATGATTTCGGATACATCATGGTGTATGACAACAAACGACAGGCCTGGTTCTTCAAGCAGGACGAGGTGTGGTCGTTCTCGGTCGACAGCCTGAAATTCACGCGGCATCCTAGCATCACCTTCGAGGACTTTGATTTGCGGGGCGGTTACGATGATGCCAATGACCAATTCCTCTTTTGGAGCCGGGGTGTGGGCAAGGTATACCGCTGGTCGCCCGGCGAGCCGTCGCCGACCCGCATCGACAGCTCCTTCCACCACCGCACCCAATTCGACCATGCATGGTTTATCCACCCAAAAACGAGCGATATTTACGCCTTCGGCGGGTACGGTTTCTGGCAGCATAGAGGATACACCTCACGCTATGAGCAGACGGGATATGGTTGGCAGGTTGTACCCTTGCATGCATCCACTCGCATACCTCAGCCACGCAGCCTGAGCTTGTCCACGTACGACCCCAAAAGGGATCAATTCCACATTTTCGGCGGGAGGACGGCCCGAAAAGAGGGTCGAGACGATATATCCGTCGACTACGTCCGGTTCTCCGACTACTGGGTGCTTGACGTGAAAAAGAACATTTGGCAGGAATATCCCATTTATGGAATCGACGATACCTATGACCCAAACCGAAGGATCAACACCACACCAAGTTATCACGACTTTGGCGTCATCGACACACTGAACGATATTTCTTGGTACACCATGCGCCAAAAGGAGGATCCGTACTACGTCCGTTTGTTGGCCTTCGACCTGGAGCGCAGATTTGGAGCACTCACACCCATTCACCTGGGCAATCTAGGGCTCGACACTACCATTTATTGGTACTACTACGACACGGCCGAGAATCGTCTCTTGATATTTTGGTCCAATTCGATCCGAATGTCTGATGATCTGTCGCTGCGGGTAAGTGCCCTGCCCCTGCCGTCGGCCGATTCCACACGCGCCATCATCGACGCCGTGAGGCAGTACGGGTCCATCGAGGTGGCTATGGCCGATGGAGGTCACACCATCTGGTTTTGGCTACTGCCTGTCGGAGTGATCGCTGTGGGTGGTGTGTTGTTGTTTCAGCGCAGAAGGAAACGGACCGAGTCCATGCCGGACCCATCAACGTATCCAACTATCAGGTTCTGCTTCATTGGCGAGCCTATGATCTATGCCAATGGCGAACCCTTGGCGCACGGGCTGAACGACAGTGAACGGGGATTGCTTTTCTGGCTATACTGGAAGCACCGCAACGGGGCACCCCATCAAGTGACCGACGACATTGAAACGGCCTTGTGGCAGGACTCGCCCAACATTGACTATCTGCGCAAGCAGCGCAACCGTGCCATACAGGGCCTGAATGCGCAGCTCAACAAGCATTTCGCGCCGTGGAAGCTCGAGCGCGAATGGGTGCAGGGACGGACGTCCGTGTCCGACAAACGGAAGCGTGAATATGCGATCAACCTGCAGGGATTAACGGTCAGCTGCGACTTGGACGATGCATCGGTGTCCGAGGTCGATCCCGACACGCTGCTCTTGACGGTCAGGGATCACTGGGCCGGCCAAGTGCGCGCCGAGTGGGCTGCTGAATTGGAGAGAGCGGGATAGGTGGCGAGTAAACGCCTATTGACTATACTTAAAAATTACACTGATATTGATGCCCACATTTGCTACTTCAGGCACTCGATTTTTGCATAACTGCTTGCGATAGCACTTGCTAGCTTGCGTACTTATCGCTATGTTGGTCAATTATGTATAGGATATCGGCACTCATCAGGACGATCGCTTGCGCGGTGCTGTTGTTGGCTTCAACGGCGTTGCCCCTCCGTGCCCAGACCGAATTCCCGCTGCCGACCGAGCTGCCGATTCAAGGCGAGAGGCCTTTTTTTGAGTGGGAAAAGCCCGTGTGGTTTGCAATGGATGAATCGGGTACCAACTGGGTTATTACCACCGAGAATGTATGGTCGTTATCTCTCGACAGTTTGAAATGGAATCGGTGGCCAAAGATTCAATTCGATGATATCGATATCCAGCCTGGTTATGATATGGCGAACAAGCGGTTCCTGTTCTGGAACTTCGGCGTCGGTAAGGTGTTCACGTGGAATCCGGGCGACACAACGGTTCAGCGCATCGACAAATCGTATCACCATCGCACGCAGTTCGGTCATGCGTGGTTCATCCACCCAAAGACCGGCGAAATCTACGCCTTCGGCGGCCAAGGATTCTGGACATCGCGTGGATATACCGTGCGTTTTGATTACGAAAACCTTCATTGGTTGGTCGTTCCATTGGATCCCACGAAGCCGTTTCCATCACCTCGAGCATCATCGCTACATACCTACGATGAAAAGAGGAACCAATTCCACATCTTTGGTGGCCACGATTACAGGCATGAAGGACGTGAGGATCTTTCGGTCGACTTAATTGATTTCGACGATTACTGGGTTCTCAACATTGAACGTCGGGAGTGGAAACAACACCCGGTCTTCGGATCAGATGGCAATTTCGATACAAACAAGGAACTTCGGCGTCGTCAAGCGAACTGGTACAAGGGCGTTTCCGATCAAGCCAATGATCTGGCGTGGTATCCGGTTCGACGCACTACAGACGCGCACGATATCCAACTGATGGTTTTTGATTATCGACGCAATTTTGGTGCTTATTTGCCCATAAGTCTAGGAGATTTAGGCCATAAATCTCATACATTTATGTATGGATATGATCAGAAATCCAACCGCCTGCTGATTGGTTGGGTGGAGGCGTTGGCCGAGTATGGTCGGGTCAACCTGCGCGTTAGCGCCCTGCCCCTGCCCCATCCCGACTCGACGCGCGCATTGATGGACCTCGTGCGTGAGCACGGGTCGATCTATCCGCCCGCAACGGCTTCTAACACCTGGATGTGGTTACTCCTGCTGCTCATTCCGGCCATGGCGGCGGGCTGGATGTGGAATCGTCGCAGGGCACATCCAACTGCCGAGCCTCGCGAAAGTGGCTCGGCTATTGCACCCCCGCTTCCGGCCGTGGTCACCTTCTGCATGATCGGTGAGCCTAGGCTGAAGTTGAATGGTGTCGACGTACGAAACCACTTCACCGACCTTGAATTTGAGATGCTCTTCTGGTTGTACTGGAAGCACCGCAAGGGGGAGTCCTTCCAAGTCACCGACGTGATTGAGAACGTGTTCTGGCACGATTCCCCGAATCTGGATTATATCCGCAAGCAGCGCAACACCACGCTCCGGCGGCTGAACGAGCAGCTCGCACACATCTTCGGAGAAGATGCCGCCGACCATGAGTGGATTGTGGACAAGGTGTCGATCTCCGACAAACGCAAGCGTGAGTATGCTCTTGACTTAAACGGCTTCGTGGTGCAATGCGATCTTGACGAGGTTGAGCCTGAAAGTGTGGACCCTTCGCAGCTGCTCGAGTCGTGCTCGGGCATTTGGGTGGAACAGATCAGAGGAGACTATGCCACCGTGAGCGTAGCAAGTTGACCGGCCATGACGTGCATCATGGATCGGGGATCTGTGATCGGCATGTGTTTAGTTGTGGCTCTTGATATGGTGCAGCACTTCGGGAGGGATGGGTATGTCGATGCGGATGCGAGTTCCCAGCCCTTCCGCCGAACCTATGAACAAGCGGCCGTTGAGATGTTTCGTCACCTGGGCGGCCTTTGTAAGCCCGAACCCGCCGCCCATGGTGGGCCGATTGGCGACATTGCTGGCACGGTAGCCATAGTTGAAGACCTCTTGAACCTCACTCTCCGGAATGCCTATTCCGTTGTCCTGGATGGAGAACCTGAGGATCGATGCATTTTGGTACAATCCGATGTCGAGCTGACCTCCGGGGGGGGTGTATTTGCGGGCATTGGCAATCAGGTCGCGAATGACGTCCTTGAATGAGAGAGGCATGAACAGGGTGTTGCCGAATTCGCTCTCGATGTCGAGCTGTACCAAATAATCTTTTTCCTCCTGCCGGGCGATGTTGTAGATGATTTTGTACTTGCCCTCGCTGTTCCTCTCCACCGCATTAAAAAATTTGTAGTACTCGTCGATATATTCGTCAATGTTGAGCGTCTCCCATTTGCCGGGATTTAGCATTTTTGCGAGCAATTCGCTTGAACGCGAGCGAAACACCACAAAGAATTCGTTCAACAAATTCATCGACGACGTAATGTTGGGAGCGGAGTCCGATCCTTTCAGTTCGAGCAGCTTTTCGAGCTCACTCACCACAAAATCACAGAATTTGTCAACGTGATTGGGGTAGAGCACGCTGGAATCACCGTTTTTTACTTTCTCTGCAATCTCAAGGGTCTTCGACAACACGAGCGACATTTCGCTTTCGGCGTCCAACTTCAAGGCAAGCAACGATAACTTCATGTTAATCAGGTTGATCACGTTCAGGAACGAGTGCAACTCGATCTGCTGCATTTTTTCGTCCGGAATGGTGATACCGGCCAGTTGGATCTCTTGGAAGTTCATCTGATTTAAAGCAAAATTTCGCGTTGTTTTTCGCATATAGTCTGCGAAAATACAATAATGGATCAGCTTATTGCTATTTGGTGTGGTTTTTTTAAAAAAGTAAACGTAAAATCAAAACCGTGATCTATAGGTGGTCGCCGAAAAACCTTGAAAGAGTAGGCAAAAACTAACTTACATAGAAATGGCTAACAAAAAAATTGAAGACGTAGAGGGCATCGGCCCGGCAACTGGCGAGAAACTGCGGGCAGCAGGCGTGAAGGACACCGACTCCCTGCTGGCGCAAGCCAAGACTCCAAAGATGCGCAAAGTGCTTGCCGAAGCCAGCGGCCTATCCGAAAAGCAGGTGCTCAAATTCGCCAACATGGTCGACTTGTACCGCATCAAGGGTGTGGGCTCGGAGTATGCCGAACTGCTCGAGGCTGCCGGTGTCGACACCGTGCCCGAGTTGGCTCAGCGCAATGCCGAAAACCTGACCAAGAAAATGGAAGACGTGAACGAGGAGAAGAAGCTCACCCGCCGCACACCTACCCTCAGCGACGTCGAGGGCTGGGTGGCCCAGGCCAAGGAGCTGCCGAGGGCACTCGAATACTAGACGGCAAAAATCATCGACTGATCGGCAAATGCCTTGAATTCCAGGGCATTGCCGCTCGGGTCGAGGAAGAACATGGTGGCCTGCTCCCCGGCTTCGCCCTTGAAGCGCACGTGTGGTTCGATCAGAAATGCGACCCCCTTGGCGCGAAGGCGCTCGGCGAGCTCGTTCCACTCGTCCATCTCCAAGATGACCCCGAAATGGCGCACGGGCACTGCGTCGCCGTCCACTTGGTTGGTGAGAGCGGCATGCGCCTCCTCTGGCTTGAGATGGGCGACCACTTGGTGACCGTACATGTTGAAGTCGATCCAGTGGTCGGATGTCCGACCGGTGGTGCAGCCGATAACATTGCAGTAGAAATCAAGCGTGGAGGCCAGGTCCGATACGGGGAATGCCAAGTGAAATGGTTTCATGCAGTGTTTAAATGATGATTAATCGTTGACCCAAAAGCATTGGGTGCCGTTGGGTAGGGGGAAGATTTCGGCATCTGAGCCTTCGAGCAGCATTTCGTCGGGGGTGTACGATCCAGGCCTGTCGCCAAGCGACTGGCGCAGCAGATGCGTGAGTACAACCGGGCTGAAGCCGGGAGTGTGGCAGCTCAGAAGCACAAAGGAGGGCGTTGCCGTAAGCAGCTGCGAGCATGTTTCAAGCAGGGGCGGAAGATGTTCCTCGATCTTGAAGACCTCGTTCGCCTTGCCTCGTCCGTACGTGGGCGGATCAAGGATGATTCCGTCGTATTTGTTTCCACGCCGCAGCTCGCGGTCGCAAAATTTCAGCACATCGTCGACGATCCACCGGATAGGAGCGTCTTTTAGCCCATTCAATTCGGCATTTTCGCGCGCCCAGGTTACCATGCCCTTGCTGGCGTCGAGGTGTGTCACTTTGGCACCGGCCAGTGCGCAGGCAAGTGTGGATCCGCCGGAGTAGGCGAACAAGTTCAGCACATTGGGCTGTCGGCCGGCTTCGAGGCTTGCTGCGACGAGCTGCTTCAACTGTGCCCAGTTTGCCCGTTGCTCCGGAAACACACCGATGTGTCCAAAGTCGGTGACCGAGAGCTTGAATCGGATGCCTTCGATCGTCGTTGACCATGTGTCCGGTATGCGGTCTCGATTCAAGATGGTGCGCTTCCCGTCGCGGTCGACCACTACGTGCGCCTTGTCCCACTCCTTTTCAGGCAGGTTAGGCTTCCACACCGCCTGAGATGCCGGACGGTTCAGAACGTAGCCTCCGAAACGCTCCAACTTACGGCCACTGCCACTGTCAAGAAGACTGTAATCATTCTTCGAATTCATGGTTCAAAGATACGGATTGGCGTACTTTATACGATGGCAGGTGTCGCTCATCGGCATATATTGTATATTTCGTTGTAGCATAGCCCAAAAATCGAATAAACCCTCTGCAATATAACGTGTTAGCCGAATTCTATGATCGTCTTCCCTTCCCGATAACGGACCCTGTGTTGGTGTTCGGGATGGTAATGCTCATCATTTTTACGGCACCCCTCCTTTTCAAGAGGTTCAAGATCCCCGGCATCATCGGGTTGATCCTGTTTGGCGCGTTTGTGGGACCCAGTGCCATTGGCCTGCTCGACCGTGACGCCACCATGGTTTTGTTGGGTACCGTGGGTTTGATATACCTCATGTTCATGGCGGGTCTGTCGATCGATTTGAACCAGTTCAACCAACTGAAGTCGAGAAGCCTTGTATTCGGGCTTTTCTCCTTTTTTTTGCCGCAGCTGTTAGCGCTCGCCGCAGGATTATACCTGCTGGGATATTCGATGGAATCATCCCTGCTCCTAGGCTCGATCGTGGGGTCGCACACTCTGCTTGGTTATCCGTTAGCCCGAAGGCTGGGGATCGCAAAAAACAAATCGGTCACCATGGCTATGGGTGGCAGCATTGTGACCGACCTGATATCGCTGGTTGTGTTGGCCGTTGTGATGGCATCACTGGGTGGCGAGCTGGATGGAATTTTTTGGGTCAAATTTGTCAGTTTGATGTTCCTCTACGGCGCATCAGTCCTGTATCTGCTCCCGCGCATAGGGCGGTGGTTCTTCCGTAATGTCCAAAACGAAACCAGCACGGAGTATGCCTTTCTGCTGTGCTGCCTGTTCGTGTCGGCCGCATTGGCGCAGGCGATCGGACTTGCCCCAATCATCGGGGCCTTCTTGGCGGGATTGGCCCTGAACAACTTGGTGCCCGAGAACAGCACGAGCATGTTGCGCATCCAATTCGTCGGCGACGCCCTTTTGGTTCCGTTTTTTCTCATTTCGGTGGGTATGCTGGTCGATTTCACCGTGCTTTTCAGCAGTTTTGAAGTGTGGATCTACGCATTGGTATTCACCGCATTGGTTTTGGTGGGCAAGGTAAGCGCGGCATGGATCATCCGTTTCATCTTCAAGTACTCGAAGACGGAGTTTGGAGTCGTGGCAGGCTTAACCATACCCCAAGCGGCTGCGACTTTGGCTGTAACGCTGGTCGGTTTTGAAGTCGGTCTTTTCAGTCAGAATGCCGTCAATGCGGTGATCATGATGATACTCATCACGTGCATCATTGGTCCAATGCTCGTAGAGAACTATGGCAGAAAGTTGGCGGTCGAAGACGAAGAGGACGATCTCCTTGGGCCTTCTGTGGGTCACCACCGGATCCTCGTCCCGATTTCAAACCCCTCGACGGCGACGGCGTTGATCGACATGGCGATGATGATGCGGGATCCGTCGTCGGTCGAACCCCTTCATCCGCTCATCGTAGCCAGAGATGGCGACGACGTGCAAGCCCAGGTTGCCAACAGCGAAAAAATGTTGGGGCATGCCGTTATCCATGCAACTGCGGCGAACATTCCGGTGCAGCCCGTCACTAGGGTCGACCTGAACATCGCCTCCGGCATTGTGCGCGCCGTGAAGGAGCTGAGGATCAGCGCCATCGTGATCGGATGGAACGGACAGGTGTCGACCCAACAGCGCATCTTCGGAAGCGTGCTCGACCAGCTGCTCGCCGACACAAGCCAGCTGCTGTTGGTCAGCAAGTTGGAAAAGCCGATCAACACCAACTCAAGGCTGTTCATCATCCTGCCCCCGTTGGTGGAGCGCGAAGTCGGGTTTGCGTCCGCATTGAGGTCCATGAAGTTCCTGTCGAACCAAATCGGCGCCCCCATCTTCATCCATACCGTCAACGACTGTGCGAAGAGGGTAGCCGAGATAAACAAAACGCTCAAACCCGACATCGAAATCAAGATACAATCCTATTCCAATTGGAACGACACGATGGTCGGCATACGCTCGAGGCTGAACTCCGACGATTTGTGCGTGCTGTTCAACGTTCGCGAATCGGCCATCGGATGGCAGCCCGGACTTAACAGGCTGCCACGTTCGTTGATATCATTGCGACCCGATATGAACCTTGTGGTGGCCTACCCTGCCGAGAACAAAATGGATGCGGGTTTGATCAAGCCCGTTTTGAGCGGCCACTCGCTGCACAATATCTTGGAACCAGAATTTTGCACGCTCGGACTCGAGGGAAATTCCATCAGCCAAGCCGTACATCAGATGATGGCGCGTTTCTGGCCGGACAGGGTCGACACACTCGATGAACTGAAGGCGTCTGTGTTGCAAAGCGTCAGAGACCATGACCCAGAGCTGACCCGCGGTGTGCTGCTGCTGCACGCCCACAGCGAAAGCATCGACCGCACCATGCTGTTGATGGGGATCCATCCCGAGGGGTTGTCGATGTCGGAACTCGACCACAGAATCCACGTGATCTTCATTCTGTTGAGCCCCGTTGGCCGCTCTCCGCAGCAGCACCTTCAGAACTTGGCCAACATTGCCCGTCTGGTGCGCTCCGACGACATCGTGGAACAGCTCATCAAAATGAAGGACAATTCCGATTTGAGTGCATTCCTGGATATCGCCGATTAGTGTGTTCAGCTAGATCATTCGGTCATTTAGTGTTACATTCAGGCAGTTAATTTTGGCACATCCCAACGTCTGTCATACAGTAAAGTTCACCGATGCCTTTTTTTAGCAAGAACGAGAGAGGATTCTCGGATTTCATGTTCCGCCTGCAACGGATGACCATCATCCCGACCATGCGCTACTTTTGCAGTCCGCGCATCATCGGCAGGGATCACATGCCCCTGACTGGTCCCGTTTTTATTTTCGGGAACCATTCGAACAATTTCGATCCGTTCATCGTCAACCATAAAATGACGCAGGAGCCCACGGCGGGTGTGATGACGAGCGAGTATTTCAGGAAGGCGACATCACGATTGTTCATGGGTTCCATTGGGATTGTGCCCACCGTGAAGTATGTGCCCGACCCCGGAGTCGTTCGCGATCTGGTTCGCATGAAAGACCAAAAGAGGATGGTGGTGATCTATCCGGAGGGTGGCCGGCGGTGGGATGGTCAGCCCAAGCCTGTGGTTGAGAGCACTCTGAAAGTCTTCTACAAGTTCGGCTTGCCCGTTCATGGCGTGCGTGTGCACGGCAACTACTTGAACTGGCCACGTTGGGCTGACTATCCACGGCGCAACACCTGCCTCTTGGAGTTTATGAAGCCCTTTCAGGCATCGGATTTCGGCAGTTTCGAGGCGTTCAGGGACGCGTGCATGGACGTTTTGAATATCGACGACTACAACCCGCCTGAAGAGTGCTTCCCCCAGAAGGCAAAACAGCCGGCGAAGGGCATTCACAAGCTTTTGTTCCGTTGTCCGATCACAGGACAAAGCCAGATGGTCAACACCGCAGATGGATCCACCGTAGCGAGCAGTGTCGCCGATTGGAGTTACACGATGGATCCAGCTTCAAGGTTAGTTGACGCCCGGGGCCAACGGCACAGCCTCATTGATGCATACAAAGCCATGTGTTCACTTCCAATGTTAGCCGGAACCGAAGGATTGATGCTTGAACAACCTGCCGAGGTGTTGGTGGAGTTTGAATATCCAAATTTGATCAGCAAAGGGACCGGCACAGCCAAGCTGTTCACCGACAGGGTCGAATGGTCGGCAGGATCGGAGTCGGGAATCCTGCCCATTCAGGACATCCTGTACATATCGATCGAGCAAAGCAGGAAGATCAGCCTCACTACCAGAAACTATATGCTGCAATTCATCTTTCCGGCAACGTCGCCTTTGGAGTGGCAGCACTACCTACGCCGTCTTCAGACTGGCGAGACAACTGTAACATCGATCTAAACAAGCCTCAGATATCATGATGCAACCTGTCATTACCGGAATTCAGCAAATCGGTGTCGGCAATCCTGACGTTCGCAAAGCTTGGGAATGGGCCCGACGTACGGGCAGCGACCTCAAGCTGTTTGATTCTGCCGACGAGGCTGCGTTGATGACACGATACACGGGCGGTGAGGTGCATCGTCGACATGCGATTTTCGCACTCAACCTGCAGGGTGGCGGGGGCCTCGAACTGTGGCAATTCACCAGCCGCGGAAGCGAAAAGCCGTCGTTCGTTCCCTTGCCCGGCGACACTGGCATCATGACCTGCAGGATGAAGTGCAAGGACCTCGACGCCGCCGAAACATTTTTGCGAAAAAATGGCGTGAATGTGATCGGTGGGAAACGATATGCTCCCGACGGATCAGCTTGGCTGGCTTTTGACGACCCCTTCGGCAATGTGTATCAGGTGAGCGTGGGTAACGAGTGGCTTTTGGACAAAGGGCATCCCATGGGTGGCGTAAGCGGCGCCATGATAGGCGTGTCGAACATGGAGCGGTCGATCGCCTTCTATGTCGGAGTTCTGGGCTTCGATATGGTCGCCTACGACAAAACCGGCTCTTACGAAGATTGGAACGGCCTATTCGACGGCAGTGGCGAGAACTACCGCCGCGTGCTGCTTCGCAAATCGGCCAAACCGATGGGATATTTCAGTGAGTTGGTCGACTCGGGGCAAGTGGAACTCGTCCAGGCCCTCGACCGTGCTCCCCGGCAGATATTTAGGAACCGGTTTTGGGGCGACGCGGGCTTCATCCACCTGTGCTTCGACGTTCAAAACATGGAGTCGCTCAAGGAAAAGTGCGAACGGGCAGGATTTCCATTCACCGTGGACAGCCAGTCGGCATTCGACATGAATGAGGCCAGCGGCCGATTCAGCTACATCGAAGATCCAGACGGTACGCTCATCGAGTTTGTTGAAGCATTCAAAGTTCCCATCCTGAAGAAAATCGGATGGTATTTGAACCTCGAGAAACGAAATCCCGAGCGGCCTCTGCCGAGATTCTTGTTCAAAGCGATGGGCTTGAACAGAACCCCTGTTTGATCAGCACGTTTCCATCTAGGTGTAAGGCGACGGTGCGCCGAACCCTGCTGCAGTGATGCTGCGGCCGGACATGGAGGCGAGAGATCCAGATTCGCTTTGGCGATGTGTACCTGAGCACACCTAAAACCGATAGCCTGCGTTCAGTGCAACCAGTACGGGAGTTTCGGTACCACCCATCACACTCAGCTCTATCGGTCCAAATCGTGTCTCGGCAGCCACCCCAAAACGTGCCGTGTACTCAAATCCGACACCATTGAAGGGCAATTCGTACCTATCGGTCATCCTGATGGCACCCAAGGTGCCGATCATGTATCGTTTGGGGAATGGCTGATACTGGAATCCGACCTCCATTGCCTGCATGTTGGGCCCCGAGAGCTGGCCAGGTCGTAATCCGCCAAAGTTGATGTCGCCGTCCCACAGAAAGTTGGGAGCATGCAGCCCTCCCGCATAAAAGTGCCGAAATTCGGGCATGTTCGCACCGGTGGAGTATCCGCTGGAGATGTCGTGGAATAAACTTAGATCATCGCCGACCAAATAACGCTGAGACCATGACACAAGTTGGCGCGTGTGGATGTCGTCTTTGCCCATCGACCTGGAATAGTTTGCTTGAACCTGAAGCGAATACCCTTTTGTCGGGTACCATGACCGGTCGAAGGTGTCGATCCAAATCCTGCCGAACCCCGTCAGGAAGGTGTACGTTCTGTTCAGGTTCGACAACGAACCTGTCGACGGCAAGAACGACTGCTCGGCACTCATCCCAAACGTGGTATAAACGGTTGACCCGTACACACTGCCGATTCCAACCTCGAGCCGTGTTTCCTGCATGTCGATAGGCACACGCACACTGCTGCCGTCGACCGCGACTTTCCGGTCCCGCTCGAGATAGCTGACATTCCCGACAAAGCCAACCGAACGCGCAAAACCCAGATGTTTGAACAATCTGGCATGGGCGTGCAGTTGTTCACCCACCTTGAAGTCGAAGTTGATGTCCGACCCCGGACTCAGCACATTCTTGAAATGGGCGTTGAACAGCATAACCGCCCCGCTCTCCTGGTCGAAACGGAGCCCGAATCGCAAGCTTTGCTCCTTGCGCTCCTCGAGTTCTATATGAAGGGTTCCTATCTGATCGGTGTAGTCGTGATCGTAGCTCACCCGTTTAAACATCCCTGTACCATACAAGCGGTACATGGACGCTGTAACCTCCGAGGTGTAAAATTCACCAGGGAGAGGCAGATCCAACTCCTCGAGCACGATTTTCGACGAAATTCTCTCCAATCCCTCGATGGTGACGTTGCTGATGTAGACACGGTCGACGACAGGTTCCTGAATGTTGGCTTTCTTGACGGGTTTATGCTGGTTTTTGATGGTTCGTATGGCCGACAGTTGCCGTCGAGCCTCGATTTCTCCTTGTTGGATGAAGACGCGTGCAAGCCCAAAATCGGTCGGCAGCAAGGGACCCAAATCAGGCTCTACGACAACGTCGGCCTGCGGCAGCTGTTCTCGGTTCGATTTGTCGATCTGGTAGGTCAGCGATTGTGTCAGAATGCTGAATACGTTGTTGAGCTCTTCCTCCGACAATAATTTTTGGCTCACCAGCGACACCATCACCTGGTCGGCGCCCATTTCGCGCACGTCTGTGACCGGCACGCTACGTACGATGCCGCCATCTACCAACGGCTTTCCGTCGACGTGTATGGGAGAAAACACCGTCGGCACTGCCATGCTGGCCAGCATGGCCTCCGCCAAAGATCCGCTCCTCAACACGACCGGCTCACCTGTTACTAGGTCGGTTGCCACGCACACAAACGGAATCGGAAACTGCGAGAAATCGTCCACAGAACGAACTCCCATCGTCAGTTCCGAAAACTTCAAAAAGAGCTTATTCCCCGCCACGAGGGAGCTTGGAAGCTGAATGGTCTTTTTACCGAAGGGCAGGTCGGCCACATATCGGTCGCTGTACAATTTGTCGACCATGGGCTGATTGGATCGGCCGAAATCGTCGGAAAACAGCTCGTCCCAATCGGTGGCAAGTACCATCTCCTCAATCTGGCCGGCACTGTACCCGATGGCATACAAGCCACCTATGATGCTGCCCATGCTCGTACCGGCAATGAAGTCGGGACGAAGACCCTCTTCTTCAAGCACCTTCAAAACACCAATGTGAGCAAAACCCCTTGCACCTCCGCCACTTAGCACTAACCCGAAACTTCCCTCCCTTTTGGCAGTATCATATGAATGCTGGGCTGTAAGATGCGTCGTTATCAACGACGTGATCATTATGGCAGCGATAAGACGCCTGACAAGTGACATGTAAAGAGATAAATTCATCGCAGAAAATACTTGCCCAATATAGGCCACAGAACTGTGTGAGGCATTCAGAAAGATGATACCTTATACGCATGCAGTCCAATTTATGATTCAGTGTCAATCACCATGAAATGGATCCCTGATAGCATCATCAAGACCAACAACACTTCAGCCATCCTGCTCATCAGGCTCATGGTGGGAGGAGTATTCCTTTCGGAAGGGACACAAAAATTTCTTTTCCCCGACATCAGAGGTGCCGGTCGGTTCGAATCGATCGGGTTGCCCTCGCCAGAACTCCTTGGTCCGCTTGTGGGCGGCTTCGAAATCGTATGCGGGGGGTTGGTATTGGCCGGTATTACCATCCGTTTGGCAGTGTTGCCGCTTCTTTTCATCATGGCAGTGGCCATTACAACAACCAAAGTGCCCCAAATTGGAGAGAGGGGCATCTGGGAGGCGCTTCATGCCAGCAGGACAGACTTCAGCATGCTGATGGGCAGCTTGTTCCTGCTCGTTAAAGGTGCAGGATCATGGTCGTTCGACAACCGTTCATGGACGAAAAGGCAGCTGTGGAACCGAAACGACTCACATTTTAAGTAACAGCAGATGTACCTGACGGAGCAACAGCGTGATGTGTCGACCCGGTTCCTGCGCGTGATGGGAGTGCTTTTGTCGGGTTTTTTGATCACGCTGATGGCCATCGAATTTAATTTCCTGTTCCTGTTCGGCGAAACACCTGATCCTGGCCACATCGAAAAACCAAACATGAACTTGGCTTCGGAGATATGGTCGGCAGACAGCGTGCTCATTGGCAAATTTTACATCCAGAACAGGAGCCCGGTCACCTTCGATGAAGTGACCCCCTCCTTGTATCAAGCCCTGATTGCAACCGAGGACATCCGTTTTTACGATCATGTTGGCGTCGATCCCAAGTCGGCGTTGGCTGTTGTCTATTACGCTTTGAAAGGAGACCGGCGCGGGGGCAGCACCATTACGCAGCAGCTGGCCAAAAACCTTTTCAACACCAGGGATCTTTCTACCATGGGACTGCTGAGCAAGGTCCCCCTCAGCAGGACGGTGGTTTATAAACTCAAGGAGTGGATTACAGCCTTCCGTCTGGAAGCGGAGTTCGGAAAAGATGACATCCTCGTTCTGTATCTGAACACGGTCGATTTTGGGAGCAATGCATATGGCATCAAGGTCGCCGCACGCACGTATTTCAACACGAGTCCTGACAGCCTCAAGCTGGAAGAGTCGGCCGTGCTTGTCGGCTTGCTTAAGGGACCCACGCTATACAACCCGATCAGGAATCCGGAAAATTCGGTGAAAAGGCGCAATGTGGTGCTTTCACAGATGGTCAAATACGGAATGATCGGCAGCGAGGAGGGCGACTCGCTGATGAAGCTGCCATTGGTCACCAAGTTCAGCTATCAATCGCATGACGAAGGTCTCGCAACGTGGTTCCGAAACCAATTGCTTTCGGAACTGCGCGAGTGGGCACGTGCAAATGGATACAACTTGTTCACCGACGGTCTGCAGATACATACGACGATCAACGCGCGGATGCAGGCGCATGCCGAACTGGCTGTGAGAGAGCGTATGCGTGTGTTGCAACGCTCCTTTTTCCAGTATTGGGGCAATCGTACTCCCTGGATCGACGACGAAGGCCGTGCTATCGACGATTACATCGAGAATTCGGTGCGTCGCACCGAAGCGTACCGCAGTGCACTGCTACGATTTGGAAATGACGCCGATTCGGCCGACGCCTGGGTGCGCAGAAAGAAGCCAATGCAGGTGTACACCCTGTCGGGACCCAAAGACACCCTGATGAGCTCGGTGGATTCCTTGGTTCATTTCAGGAAGTACCTGCATGCCGGATTGGTCGCCCTGGACCCCTTTGATGGATCGATTCGGGCTTGGGTGGGCGGAACAGACTACCGTTATTTCAAGTATGACCATGTTGCACAGGCGAAACGACAGCCTGGGTCCACCTTCAAGCCAATTGTCTACACGGCTGCCTTTGAGGCTGGAATGGGGCCCTGCGACATCCGTTACGATATGCCTGTCACGATTCAAACACCTTCCGGTCCTTGGACCCCCCGCAACTCCAACGGGGTGTACAGCGAAGAGCCGTTCACCCTTCGCAGGGCGCTCTCAAAATCGGTAAATACGATTGCTGTCGAGCTTACGAATGAGCTGGGACCGGACAAGGTGGTGCGTACAGCCCATCAACTTGGCATCGAGTCGGCATTGGATGAGGTCGCCAGTATTGGCTTGGGCACTTCCGATGTGAGCCTTTTGGAAATGGCTGTCGCATATGCACCCATGATAAACGGCGGTTATCGTGTGAAACCACTGTCGATCAGCCGCATCGAAGATCGTGACGGCAACATCATTCGTGTCGACCAGCCCGACACGCAGCGCGTCATAAGCTACGAGACGGCATTTTTGATGACCCAGATGCTAAAAGGCGGACTTGAGGAGCCAGGCGGCACC
>CAYZWQ010000003.1:37671-38899 GCA_964481355.1 uncultured Chitinophagales bacterium | reverse complement strand
CGAGAAGATCTTCGGCAAATTTGCCACCTACATGCTCAGCGTGGCCTCGACCTCCGGTAACATGGCCTCGGTGTTCGAAAGCACCGCCAAGTTCCTGGAGCGCGACGCCCAGTTCAAGAAGAACATGCGCCGGGCGCTGCTCATGCCCGCCATCTCCTTCATCGCCATCATCGGCGTGCTGTTGTTCTATGTGGGTTACATCTTTCCCGCAACCGCCGAGCTCTTCATCAAATTGGGCGTCGATCTGCCTCCAATGACCCAGGCCACCATGGACTGGGCTTACTTTCTGCAGGATAATTGGTTTATTATCCTCATGGTCCACATCATTCCAATCGTCGCCTTCATCGTGGTAAGCAACACCACGAAGGGCCGCATCTTCATCGACCGCTATATTATCAAAATTCCGGTACTGGGTGACATCCTGCATAAGACCAGCATCGAAATCTTTGCCCGCGTCTTCAATACGCTCTACAGCGGCTCGGGGCAAAACGTGGAGGTCATCAAGGTGGCCGCCGAAGCCTGCCGCAACACGTACATGGAGAAGCAGATCAAGGAGGTCGCCATCGCAGGTATGTTGCGCGAAGGCATCGGCATCATTGAGGCCTTCGAGGCGACGGGGGTCTTTTCGCGTACTGCCATCAGCCGTTTCCGACTGGGCGCCGAATCGGGAACCCTGCGCGACAACGCCCTGATGCTGGCCGAATACTACGAAGTGCAGACTACCTACAAGATGGAAACCGTTATTAACATGATAAGCCTGTTCATCAGTATCTTCGTCATGGTGGTGATCGTGTTTATCACGGTGGTCTCTGCCGAGACGGCGGTCATCCAGCCAAAGCCTGCGTTTGGCAGCCTGCTGCCGCCGGCAAACGAATTATCTAACCTTGTGTAGAGCGATACATGTTATCCAAAATCTCCCTTAAGCAGCGTGTCGGCGAAATCCTTGTGGAGCAGGAGGTCATCACCCGCGACCAACTCGAGCAGGCGTTCGCCATCATGGAGCAGGAGCCTGAGGTCATACGTCGTCGCATCTCCCAGGTTCTCTGCGATGACGTTGGAGCCGATCGCCACGAGGTGATGAAGGCAATCGCCGACTTCTACGCCTTTCGTGAGGTTGGCTCTATGACGGATCTTGGCAACGTAGAACGCATCAACGACATCAAACGTGTATTGGGTGACCTGCCCAGCGAGAAGGTGTCTAAGTTCATCAACCGTAAGGCCCTTCCGT
>CAYZWQ010000003.1:0-37661 GCA_964481355.1 uncultured Chitinophagales bacterium | reverse complement strand
GAAAGGGGATCGCTCGTCATCGGTGCCGCCGACCCGACCGATCCAGAGATTTTGGTAATCGCGAACTCGCTGAACCTCAAGTCGTACGAGGTGGCTTACATGCGTCTCGACGTGTTCGATGCCATCACCGGTGTGGTGTACGAGAAGAAGAACGAGTTCCTCGACTTGCTCGAGGACATCGAGTTCGACACTGGCACTATATCGCAGGAAGAGGAAGGCATCGACGAGGCCGAGATCGACGCCGAAATCAACCAGAGCATGCTCAACTCCCTCGTCGAGGGCATGCTGGTCGAGGCCGTGCGTCAGGGTGTGAGCGACATCCACATCATACCCGGCGTGGGCAACACCACCGACATCTACTTCCGCCAGGACGGCAAGCTGGGGCTGTGGCACACGCAGACCGGCGTGAAGTCGGAGGCCCTGTCGGCGGTCGTGAAAGACAAGACCCGCAACGTGGACCGATTCGTCCGCGACATGTCTCAGGACGGCTTCATCCAGCGGCGCATCGACGAACACCAGCTGCGTTTCCGCGTCTCCATCATGCCGATTGTGGGCCAGGAGTACGAACGCAAGCTCGAGTCCATCGTTATCCGGATCCTCGACGATCGCAAGGTCATCACCGACCTGAACTTGCTGGGTCTGCAGCACCAGGCCCAGGCCCAAATCGTGAAGGCCATCCACCTGCCACAGGGGATGATCATCATCACCGGTCCGACCGGTTCGGGTAAGTCGACGACCCTTGTCGCCGCACTGTACACTGTGATCAACCCCCAGGTGAACGTACTCACGGTCGAAGAGCCGGTCGAATATCTTATCAAGGGTGCGCGCCAGCTCAAGATCTCCGAGAAGATGAGCTTCGACGAAGCCATGCGAGGCATTTTGCGGCATGACCCCGACATCGTGCTCGTGGGCGAGATCCGGGATTTGAAGACCGCCGAAATTGCCATCAAGTTGGCCAACACGGGTCACCTCACGTTTTCGACCCTGCACACTAACGACGCGCCGAGCGCCATCTCCCGTCTGTTCAAGATGGGTGTCGAGCCCTTCCTTATTGCAAGTGCCATCAATCTGGTGATGGCCCAGCGATTGGTGCGCAAATTATGCAATGTGTGCAAGGAAGAGATCACCGACATGGAACCTGCCGTGCCACGATCGATCGGGTTCACCGACGAGGAGATTGCCTCAACCAAATTTTACAAGGCGGTGGGCTGCAACAAATGCCGCAACGGCTACAAGGGCCGTATTGCGATCATGGAAGCCTTATTTTTCGACAAGAAGATCAAACATGCGATTTTTAACGCCGGCGAAAATGTCGATGAAGACCAAATCCGAGACATCGCCATAAGCAACGGCATGCTCACCATGCGTGCCAGCGGACGCGAGCGTATCAAGGAGGGTCTGACCACCATCGAGGAGATCATTGCGATCACCATCGATGCCTGACGCAGGTCGGCGTCAAACAAACAACGATCGGAGACGATCATGAATGACATATCGGACGTTTTATATGTGATTGCCGCGGTTTTGGTGTTCGGGCTGTTCGCCAACACCATCAACCGTTCCATGGTTAACACCACCGAGATGACCGTCGAGTCGGAAGTGGAATACAACGGCATCAGCATGGCCCAGAGCATCGTCGAGGAGGCGAGGGTGCGTGTATTCGACAAGCGTGTCGACTACAGGATCGACCGGCTAAGGGATCCACGGATTCCTACGGCACTTATTCCATCCGGATTCACTGCGCCCGACAGCTTGGGACCCGATGCCGGCGAAGTCTATCCCGAATTCAACGATTTTGACGACTACAATGGCTTGAACATCACCAGGGCCACAGGTTATGGAACCTACATCCTCACCGCGACCGTATTCTATGTACAGGCCGGATCGCCGACCACCAATGCGAACACGAAAACTTCGCATAAACGACTTCAGGTAACCGTGAACCATCCCGACATGAGGGGTCCGGTAACCCTGAGCTATGTAAAAACATACTATTGACACGAAGCCATGATGAACCTAAGCTTACACGACGACCACGTGATGATGCAGCTGAACAAGGTGCTGGCTCAGTCGCCCCCCATCTTCAGGAATTTTCCCCACGAAGATTTGAATGAGCTCCTGCATGCCGGAGAGGTGGAGAAATTCGAACGCAGCCAACGGGTGATCGACGAAATCGACCCGACCTGCGAAACGGCGTTTCTTATTCTCGACGGCAAAGTGTCACAGAGCCGCGATGGAATTAACCTGGGTACTTTTGGTCCGGGCAGCTTCCTCGAGGAGGTCTTCCTGTTCGGCAAAGGATCTCGTATGGCCAGTGTGATTGCTCTAGAGCCGACGACGGTGATCAAATTCCGACGGTCCATCGTGATGGACTATTTCCGCTCCAAACCGGAGCGGCTTTTTACTATCTTTATTATAAACATACTCGATCTGCAACAGCGCCGTATCGGGGTTTTGACCAATGCCTTCGTCAGGGCCCAAAAGTCGGTTCTTGAGCACCACACAGGAGGTCTCGAATGAACATGAGTTTAGTTATCAGTGCGATTATTGGCGGGCTTTTGATGCTTGCGATGATCGGCCTGAACACGCGGGTGACACAGAGTGCCGGTATCAAAACGATGCAGTTTGCCACCAAGGCCAAAGTGGAGGCGGTTTCGGCCTACGTCACTGCCGACTTAAGGCAGGTGGGGGCTGGTGTGGCTCCTGGCAGCCAGATCGTGCAGCTCGCCGAACACAATCTGATGTTCAGCAGGGCCGACGTCAACGGCACCATTCAGACCGTGCGTTGGGTTTGGGACCAGAATGTACAGGACACAGAATCGCCAAACCCCCGCGACCGTAAGCTATACCGAATTGCGGGCAGCGACACCACCGATTTTGGAAGTGGAATTGTCAGTTTTAGGTATCGGTATTTCGATGCCGACGGCGACTCGACGCTCACGCCGTCGGAAGTGACCCGCATTCGTGTGCGGATGATCGTGGAGAGCAACGTGTCGTACATGAACGAATGGGCACGGTCGTATTGGGAAACAGATATTACCCCCAGGGGTTTACAAAACTGAGGTAGCATTATGGGACGCAGCATGTTAATTATCGTCACATCCATGTTCTTGGTCTTCAGCCTGACCCAGATCGGCGTGATGAACCGTCAGACACAGATCGACCAGCTTTCGGTGAGCTATGTGCACTTGTCGCAGGCTCGCAATGCGGCCAACAGCGGCTTGGAGCGTGCCATGCTTTCGTTGGGTGCCGACAGGGAGTGGAGGGTCGCGACCAACAGCCCGATGACGTACAACTTCGGCAACAATTCGGCTACGGTGGTCGTGCTCGACGAAACGCACGATGCCAACATACCTGAAGATTATGTGGAGATCCGCAGCACCGGCACCAGCGACGGTGTGACGGCACGTGTGATCGCAAGGGTTTACCAGACCGACGGCATCCCACCTGCAAACGGTGCCGTGGGCATCTATGGATCCAATATTGACATCGATTTCAAGGGAAACTCATTTTTGATTTCAGGATTTGACAAAAATCCGGATGGCTCGGAGCCAACGTATGCACAACACTTACCCGGTATCACCACAAGTACGGCTGAGGGGGAAGAGAGTGTGCTGGATGTATTGGGTAATCAACAGCTCGATAATATCATCGGTGCGGGCACGAGTGAACCCAGCGTGGTGCACGATCCGAACATGAACGACGCCGAGTTGCTTGAGTTCATCAATTTTGCATCGGCCAATGCCGACTTTAACTGCACACAACCCCGGAATGCCGGTACATCGGTGTGTGACAAACAATTTAGTCCAGGTACACCTGCAGATCCAATGATCATGGTCATCAAGGCTGGAGGGCATTTTAACTTAAGTTCGGGTCCGCATGCGGGTGTAATTATCGTTGAACCCGGTGGCGAATTGGAGCTTGCCGGAAACCCTGAGTTCCACGGTTTAATCATCGGTATGGGCACAGTTAATATCGCATCTGGTATTCCAAAAATTTTTGGGGGCATCATTTACACACCATCCCCAGATCCAACAGCCCCACTCCCACAGTTTATCGTGGACGAAGAGGTCGACATCACCGTTAACGGTAACGTTATGATCCAGTACAGCAGTGCCACAATAGCCAACCTCCGGAACATCGATGCATTGGCAGGATTGGTTCGTCAAAACATTACCTATATATTAGACTAAACACCTAACGAACAGTATCTTAACGTCGTTGTCAGACTCTATGCAGGACTTGAGAACCATCATTGATCCGGTGCGCAACGCGCTGCCACGCAACCTTACGGGCGTGGAGTTTTTTCGTGCCATGTACGAGAAGATCCGTCAGTTGCCCGACGACCATTTGATCTACCTGCGCAATTTGCTCGACACGTGGTTGCTACGCATGGACGACATCGACGCCTCCGACATCGACATGGGCTCGAACGGAACGGCAAACCGCATCTGGTACCGCATCTACGGCACCAAGGCGCCATGGCTGGAGGGTCCTGAGATCAACCCCAAAGACATGAACGTGCTGCTGCTGTCGGTGCTGATGCCTGCCCAGTTCAACTTCTTCATGGAGCGGAAGAACTTGGACTTTTCGTATGTGATCGACACCGACGACGGTGAGAGCAAGCGTTACCGTGCCAACATGTATTTCGACCTCGACGCCATCGCGCTCAACATGCGCCGCATCAACAGCTCGATCCGTCCGTTCAAGGGGCTGAATTTCCACCCGGTCATCGCCTCCGCGCTCAGCCTCAAGAACCTGAAGTACGGCATGACCTTGGTGACGGGAATCACCGGTTCGGGTAAGTCGGCCACCCTCGACTCGATCATCGACGCCAACAACCGCTCGGTCGAGGCGCACATCGTGATCATCGCCTCCCCGATCGAAATGGTGCACAAGCCCATCAAGTGCATCGTGCGTCACCGCGAAGTGGGCCGCGACACCATGTCGTTCAAGTCGGGAGCCATCGAGTCGCTGCGTCAGGATCCCGACATCATCATGATCGGCGAGCTTCGAGATCCGGAGACCATCACCACTGCCTTGGAGATCACCGACTCGGGCCACAAGACCTTTTCGACCCTGCACACCGCCTCGGCCGTGGAGAGCATCGACCGTATCATTGGCGAGGTGCCTACCCACGAGCAGGAGCGTGTGCGCAACCGCCTGGCCGACACCCTCACCTGCGTGATTTCGCAGAAGCTGGTTCCAACCATCGACGGAAAGCGCACGCTTGCGAAGGAGGTGCTGCTCACCACCACGTCGGTCAAGGCGGCCATCCGCAATAACAACACGGGTGAAATCTACCAGATGATCATGGAGGGCAGCGGCTTCGGAATGCACACCCTTGAGCAGGATCTTAAACGATTGTACAAAGAAGGTGTAATTTCGATGGAGGAGGCGTATAATTACGCCAACAATAAGAAACGTTTCAAGGATTTGGTATCATAAAAGGCGAACAGATGTTTGACCGAAAATCCAAACTTACTACTGGGATATCGCTTGAGGACGACAAGCTGCGTGTCGCAACGGTGACCTTCAACAAAGGCAAGATGAGGGTCATGCACTTGAACACGGTTGACCTCGTCACGCCCGTCCGAAAAGGTGTCGCAAGCGCGCAACCGACGGTAACCGACGAAATGATCGAGCCGTCGTCGCTCTTGCTCGACCTTGACGACGATACGGGGCCTGGTCCGGCGAAACCTGCAATCCCATCGTTGGAATCAGATTTCGACATGGGCAAAGACATTGCCCTCGAGGGCATCGACGTGGAGTCGAACGCCAGCCAAATGGCGCAAATTCTGAGCGGTGAGCATCCGAAGTCGGTGAATGTCGCCCTGAACATCCCAATTGGCGACACCTATTTCCAAGTGGTGAGCGACGTCAACCACAAGAAGCTCGGCAAAAAGAAGACCCTAAAAGAGCTTAAAGAGCGTGTGAACGCCTACTACGGTCAGGTTGTGACCAACGATCAGTTGCGTTACTACGTCCGTGATGACGGCTCGCTCTTCGTTGCCTCAATTGGCAACAACATCGAGTCGCTCGAGATCCTCGACTCCGCCCTGCCGATCTACACGGGCAAGGTGAACGTTCGTGAGATCATCCCCGACGAGGCTGTCTTGGTGGGGTTGACGCGGGCCAATTACAAGCTTCAGGATCAGCAGTTCACCTGTATCATCCATGCCGAGGATACGCGCACGGCGGTCTTGTTCCTGCAGGGCAAGAGGGTGCACACCATCTTGCCGGTCATCAACGAAGGCCGTAACAATCCGAAGTTTGTACGAACGGTATTCAGCAAGATTCTCTTCGAGATCGACCGCGGCAAGATACCAACACTCGACCAGGTGATTATCACCTCTGACACGGCCGACGAGCAGATGGGCAACTATCTGCGCGAGCAGTTCATCGACATCGACGTCGAGGCATTTCAGTTCAACCCTGACATTTTCGAAATCGACGAAACCATCGAAATTGGCGAGCTTCAGGATCACCTCAGGGCCATCGGTGTCGCGTGGGCGGCAGGAGCGGGCAGCGAGAGCGACTTCCCGGGCCTGAGTTTTGTTCCGGAGCGGGTACTGCTGCGCCAACAGGTGTTCAAGCTGGGCTGGCATGGTTACGTGCTGCTCGGCATCATTGCACTTTTTCCTTTGATCTTCAATTACAGGTTTCAGGAGATCAGCCGCGAGTTCGAAAGCAATCAGCAGACCATCGGTTTTCTGGATGCACAGATTTCTGAAACCAAGCCGATCGCGGATGCTGTCGACCAGTTCATGGCCGACTTCAACGACTACAGCGCCCGATTGGGGCTTCTCGACGAGCTCAGTGCCGAAACCCGGAAGTGGTCGACCACCATGGCCGGCATCAATGAGTCCACGCAGGAGATCCGCAGCATCTGGATACGATCGCTGGCATCTCAACCGGGCGGGGGTATTCTCATCCAGGGTTCAAGTCTGTCGCGCGACCGCATCCCGATGATCAGCGAAAGCTTCGAGAATGCCGTCATCCTCTCGGTTCAGGAACGTGACGGTCGTCCTACGGTGTATGATTTCACATTGCTGGTCACGAAGATCGTTCTTGACGAATCGATTTTCAACCCGCCCCGACCGGTGTATCAAGACCCGGCAGCAGCTGATTCATTGGCTGTGCCTGTCGACTCAACCGCAATCCAAATTCCGGGAGAGTGACTATGTCGTACGCCGTTCGCAACACATTGATTCTATTGGCCACCATCATCGTGCTCTTCGCCGGAGGTTGGGCCTTCATACGCTATTTCTATGAGGACCCCATTATTCAGCAAAAGGCCGAAATCGAACAAAAAAGGGCCGATTTGGAGACCTATACGGAGAAAACAGGTCAGTACGTGTCGGTTGAGGAACAGCTTCGCACGGTGCGTTTCCAGTACGAGAACCACACCAAACAGTTTTTCTCGAGCAACAATGTGGCCGTGATGTTCGATTATCTGCGCACCATCAACACGGGGGCCGCGCAGACCTCGCTGAACTTCACGCTCATCGATTCGGTGCTGCAAGATCAATACGGCATCATCCGCGTCAAATTGTCGGGCGGTGGCACCTACGATGCCTTCTATAATTTCATGAGCATCCTTGAGCAGAGCAAGCCGATGACAAAGATCACGGATCTTCGCATATCGGCACAGACCGACAACTCGGGTACGGAGTTCATATTGTATGAGGCGACCGTAAATTTCTATTTCACGCGTGCTACCAGCATTGAAAATCCGGCGCTGTTGATCAATTTTGACACGCCGAGGGCCATCCACAATCCGTTTAATCCGCTGGTTCGATTTGAACCGTCAAGAGGCTCGTCGCCAGAACCGATATTGACGGATAACGAAACGACATCTCGTGCAAACACGGGTCCGCCGCCGAATTCGGAAGGTTTGCCAGACATTAACCGCAGTACCCTTGTGGGTTTGGTTCGTAGCGGGGTGTACCTCGAGGATCAACAGAGGCAAATCGTTTACATCCCAATTGGAGGGCGCGTCTATTTGGGCACGCTCGACGAGATCAGCCTGTCGCGCAAGACGGCCACGTTTCGTATCACCCGGGGTGGACAAACTGAGCTTGTGACACTCCAGATCAGCGAAAACTAAAAGGAACATGTATATGAACAGGATGCTTAAACCGATTTCAGGAATCTGTGTTGCACTGGCGCTGACAGGAGTGCTGGCAGTCGTGGCACCGGTGCACGGCCAAGTGAACCCACCGATTCGCGAGTACACCAACCCCGACGAGATGGTGACGCTTGCCGCCGAGACCACCTTCCCGCAGGCGTTGCAGATTTTGGGAGGCTTCTCGCGCCGTTTTGCAGAGAAACCCCTCATCGACCGCACGAATCGCACGGGTCCGATCGGGTTCAGCATCCCATACATGCATTGGCGTCAGGCGCTCGAGTACATCGCCAATGCACATGATCTGGCGATAATGGAGTATCCGCAGTCGATCGAGATCGTACTGCGGCCGACCGATACGCCCAGGGCTGACACCACGCGCACAACCCCGACAACCCCAACGGCTCGCATCGAGCCGGTTGATGTTCGCCGTCAGACGAACATGACCGCCGACTTCATCCCCGACCTCGACACCCGTGAGGTGGAGATCTCCGCGATCTTTTTCGAGGGCAACCGCCGAATTTTGCGCGAAATTGGAATCGACTGGTCGGTCATCAACGACGGAATCGTTTCCGTCACGAATCTGAATGCCGGTGGCGTCACCCTCGAGAACTTCATTGTCGGGGTGACACCCGATTTGGGAACCAGCGACTGGGAGGTTACTGCCCTCTTAAGTGCGCTCGAGGCCAACAATGCAGGTCAAATACTCTCGTCGCCCCGTATCAAGGTGATGGACGGCCAGGCTGGAGACGTGCAGGTTGGTCAGGATATTTCGATCAAACAGCGCGACTTCGCCGGCAACGTGACGGACGAGTTCTATAAGACCGGTACGATTCTGACCGTCACGCCCAACGTGATCTCCTATTCCGACACGACGTTTATCCTACTGAACATCAAGGCCGAGCGTTCGACAGGTGCGCCCGATCCGGTGAGCACCATCATCAACAAGCAGCAGGCATCAACCCAGGTGTTGCTGTACAGCGGAGAGTCTACGGTCGTTGCCGGCTTGTACGAAACCGAGGAGCTCATCATCCGTCGTGGCATACCCTTCCTGAAGGATCTTCCACCCTGGTTCTTTGGCCTGCGCTATCTGTTCGGCTACAACTCGAAGGACTATCGCGAGAAGGAGCTGGTAGTTGTGATCAAGGCAACGTTGGTGCCTACCCTTCGCGAGCGTTTTGATATGAAGCTCAGTCCGCTTGAAGATGAGCTTAACCGTGGGCGCAATGTGATCCGCGAAGTGAACCTGAAGCGCATCAAGGACTAATAGTTCCCAAACACCACATTGCCGTACCGCTTGAGCCAGGCTTCGGCATCCCTGTAGTTCGGATAGTGTTCTGCCACATGCGCCCAATAGCGGGCGCTGTGGTTCATCTCTTTGAGGTGGCACAGCTCGTGAATGATCAGGTAGTCGATCACCATTTCGGGGCACTGGATGAGCTTGCGATTCAGCGACAGGTTCTTTTTCGAGGAACATGTACCCCATTTGGTGGTCTGGCTGCGAATGAATAGCCGTTCAAAGTGGAATCCGTGTTCGCCGGCAAGTTCATGGGTGCGTCTGGCAAGGTGACCTCTGGCTTTGTCGAGCAGCCAAAGGCTGATGATACGCTTAATTTCGGCTAGATTCTGTTCGACGTGCAGGTGGTCGGGTGTCCACTCGGGATAGCGTATAACAACTGATGTTCCCTCAATATCGATGTGGGTATGCCCTGCCCGTACCGAGGCGTCGTGGGTGATGACCACAGGGTAAGCCGTGCCCAGGTAAAGCAAGTCGGGTAAGACGTCGTCGGCTTTATCGAGCAGCTCGCGAGTGCGCATCTCCCTTTTTGCCAGCGAAGATTGCACCCATTCGCGTTGATGCTCCAAAAAGGTGGTCAGCTCCTTATTGCTCACCCACCATGGACCCGAAACGGTGATCACGCCGTTACGGATGGCCAATCGCAGCTTGCGTTGGCCACGGCGGCGCATGAGGGTTACGGGGAGTCCTTCGAACGTCACGGTGCCGGGCTAGTAATTACGAAGACGTTCGCGGGCGTTGTTCACGGCCCATTCAGGTTGCTTGGCTCGACTTACCTCACGGTAGAGGTCTCTTGCTGCATCTTTGTTGCCTGAGAACTGCTCGATTTCGGCAAGATAGTAGGTTGCCACCACCTGTTGGCTGCGGCTGTTGCCACCGTCGGCTTTTTTTGCCAAGCCCCGCGTGATTTCGATTGACCTCCTGGCCTCGTTGTAGCGTCCTTGCTGGAACAGGAGTCGCCCCTTTAGCAGATGAAGCTCCTCGGCGAGTGGAACGGGGGCGTTTGGTTTAAGCGTCTGCAACAGACCTTCCATGATGCCGAGTGCCTCACTGTTCTCGGTCTGGTTGAAATGGATTCTCGCGTATAGGCGCGTGAAGAAGGCGTTGTCGGGATAGGTAGTGTGAAGCTGGTCGTAATAGGGAAGTGCCTGATCGTCCCTCTTCTCGTAGTTGAGCAGGATGTTTCCCAAGAAGTAGGTCGACTCAACCCTGAGGAATGTGCTGTTTTGGGCCGCATTGGCAAGCATCGCCAAACCGCGTTGTTTTGAACCTTCGGGGAACATCCAACTGAAGGTTTTCAGGAAACTGTAGGTCTCTGGCAATGCCTCGGCGTAGTAGAGGTAGAGCCCGCGGCCGAACTTGGTGTCGACGATGTCCGGGTAATGCTGTTCGACCAAGGTCAGTGCGTCGGAAGCGGCCTTGCCATAGTGCAGACTTCGTATCCAGTTGTCGCGGTTGGCATGAAGGCGTGCCATGAAGCCATTGCTGAGGGCTTTCAGGAGCAGGGCGTCCAAGTTGTTGACGTCGCGTGCCAACAGCCGCGTGCAAGCGTAGTCGACCCGCCCAAAGGTGTGCAGGAACTCCTGGTCGTAGGTGGTCTGCTCGAGGTCCGGAACGATCTTCCACCATAGCTCCAGACCGTCCCAGAAAATCCACAGCGGATGATCGGGCTGTGCCTTTGCCCAAGGCTCAACCAGCTTACGTCCCGATTCGAATTTGAGGTTGTAGACCGAATCGACGGCTGCCGGTGCCACCTTCAGGAAAGCCGCATCCCGAAACAGGTAGCTCTGTGCGCTGAGCTGGACCGGCGCCAGAAGAAGCAGGAGCAGTATCAAACATCGAGCATTGAGCATTGAGCATCGAACATTGAGCACAGGATTGAGCGCGGATCTATTTGATCAATAGGATCATCAGATCAAGTAATCTTTAAATAAATCGTCAAAAATGTTGACAGATCACCCCAAAATAAACATTTTCTCGCTTCTCGCTCACCTCATCGTATCGCGAAACCACGAGGTCGTGTGTTCGAGCACTTCCTGAAACTTCGGTGGCAGTTCGTCGTCGACGAACGGGTGTACGCCGCCGAAGGTGTGCGTGCCGCCGTCGATCAAGATCCGTTTCTTGTCGGAGCTTGGGCAGTTTTCGTATAGGCTGTTCACTTCGGTATAGGGCACCGACTCGTCGTCCTTGCCATGGATAAACAGGCAGGGGATGTAGAGTTCACGCACACGGTTGATGGCTAGCAAGCGGTCGGCGTTGGTACGCAGGTCATCGTAAACCACTCGATCTACTTTGAATACTTGCTTGGTGCGCTCGTTGGTTACCTCGGTGTAGCCTTTGGTGTCCCAATCATTTTTGAGTTTTTCGCCCCACCGTTGGGTATAGTCGGCTATGGCGGCCCATGTGACGATGCTCACGATTTCGGTGAACTCGGCCGCGGCAACGATGGCGCAGTGGCCACCACGCGAATGGCCGATGATGCCGATGCGATATTGGTCAAGGTTTTCCTGTGGACCCTTGATCTCGCCCGAGATGATGGCGTCGATCACAGACCGGATGTCGTTGAGGTCTTGTGTAAACGTCTCGCGTTCAAGCAGATCGGGTCGGTCGAAGGTGTCGGATCCTCCCGAAACGCCGTTGAGGCTAAAATCCATGCCGATCACTGCGAAGCCTTGGCTGGCCAGCTCATAGCAGACATCAGGGAACGGCCCCCAGTCTTTGAAGCCCATGAAGCCGTGCACAAAAATAACCACGGGCAAGTTCTCCTGGGCCGGACGTGGCAGGTATAGGTTGTAGCGAATGGGCAATCCTTCGGTAGACAGGATGGAGCCATCTTCTTTTCTGACAGCAAAACTCATGACAATGAACTTATTTTCTTAAATCGGGAAGCTTCACTTTCGTGCGTAGGATGCTCACTTCCCTAGTTTTTAGAAACCGCCAACGACCTGGGCGCAAGTCGTCAAGGTCGAGACCTGCGAACTCGCTGCGTTTAAGTTTGATAATTTCGGCACCCAACGCTTCCACCATCCTGCGAACGAGGTGATTTCTGCCCTCGTGAACGGCTAACTCAATGCTATAGGGGTCGAGCAAACCACGAACTACATTATAAGCCCTAGCAGGACCATCTTCAAGTTCGATTCCTTTGCGAAGCTGGTCGAGCTCGTCATCGTTAAGTACGCGGTTGATTTCGGCTTGGTACACCTTTCCGACGTTGTAGGACGGATGCATAAGGCGGTTGGCCAAATCACCGTCGTTGGTGAGCAATAAAACTCCTGTTGTGTTTCGGTCGAGGCGTCCGACAGGGTACAAGCGCTCGCCGATCTCATTTTCGATGATGTCCATTACGGTCTTACGGCCTCTGTCATCACTTGTTGTGGTGATGGTATTCTTTGGCTTGTGCATGAGCACATATTTATAAGGCTCAAACTGGATCGTCATGTCGTTGACCATCACCTTGTCGGTAGTTTTTACCTTGGTGCCCAGTTCGGTCACTACCTTGCCGTTGACCTTCACTTTGCCCGTCTCGATGAGCGAGTCGGCCTCCCGTCGTGCGCACACCCCGCTGTGGGCGATGTACTTGTTCAGGCGCACCTCCTCGACTTTCGCCTTCGGTTCGGCTTTGCCTCCTCGGGTCGGCTCGTCGTCGCGGCTGCGAATGCCTTTGGGTCCATAGCCTTTGAAGTTGTCACGTGCCGATTTGCGCGCCGGACGATCGCCGCCAGTGCTTCGCTCTGACCGATCGAAGGGCTTGCGGGTTCCGGGTTTTGAAGCGCCAAAACCGGCCCGTTTCGGCTTGTCGCCAAAGGCAGGTCCGTCTTTGTTGAACGGGCGTTTTGGCCGGTCGCCAAATGACGGTCCATCGTTATCGGAACGGCGCTTGCGAGGCGGAAACGGGCTGTCGGCTCCTTCGGTCGGAACACCGCCACGGCCAAATTTGCGACGCGGTTCATCGGATGGGCCACTGCGCGATTCATCGCGGTTGAAGGTTCGCTTGGGACGGTCGCCGAACGCGGGTTTATCGCCAAAGGTTCGCTTGGGTCTGTCGCCGAACGCGGGCTTGTCGCCGAAGGTGCGCTTGGGACGGTCGCCGAACGCGGGCTTGTCGCCAAAGCTGCGCTTTGGACGCTCTGGTGCTGCCTCTTCACGGTTGAAGCTTCTCTTTGGCCGGTCTGCACCAGCATCCTCGCGGTTGAAGGTGCGCTTGGGTCTGTCACCGAACGCGGGTTTGTCGCCATAGGTGCGCTTGGGTCTGTCACCGAACGCGGGTTTGTCGCCATAGGAGCGCTTTGGTCTGTCACCGAACGCGGGTTTGTCGCCATAGGAGCGCTTTGGTTTGTCACCGAACGCGGGCTTGTCGCCGAAGGTGCGCTTGGGTTTGTCGCCGAACGCAGGCTTGTCGCCGTACGAACGCTTAGGTCGGTCGCTGTTTCTTGGTCGGCTTCTGTCGGCTTCGGCGAAGGCATCGAACGGCGGCGGACTCCAGCCCTTCTTGGGAATGCGTTGCTTGCGCTTATGCTCTTGGGGTGCGTCGTCCTTGGGCGTCTCGCTGGACGATGCGTTTCTGTCTTTGGATTTCATAATGGATGTCAGGAATCTGATGTGTTGGCCGTATTCTGCTGCCGTTCCAATTCGGCTTTGAGTTCGAGCATGAGCTGTCGGTGTTCGGCCATGTCGTCGTCCTTGAGGATATCTTCAATCTCCCGTGGCTTGGGTAGTTCGGATACGGAATTCAGACCAAAATGTTCAAGGAATGTAGTGGATGTACGGTAATAAAGCGGGCGCCCCGGTGTTTCAGCTCGTCCTGCCACCTCGATGAGGTGCTTCTCGAGCAGGCTTCGGATTACGTAACCAGAATCGACCCCACGTATGATGTCGAGCTCGGGTTTGGTGATGGGCTGCTTATAGGCAATCACCGCCAACGATTCTAGCGCCGAGGGCGACAGCCGCCGCGCTGCATTGCGATGTTGAAAGATACGCAACCAACGGTGTTGTTCCGAACGCGTCATGAACGCATAGCCTCCGGCCACCATTTCGATGGCATAGGGGCGATGTTGCTCCAAGAGCTCCTGGTTGATCGTGTCGATGAGTTGGTCGATGTCGGCGTCGTTAAGGTCGACACGCTCGTCTGCCTCACGCAGCGTAGACACAATGGTACTGGATGACATGGGTTCCGACGAGGCAAAAATCAACGCCTCCACGGCATCCTGGATGTCGCGTGGATCAAAGGGACCATACTTTGCAGGGTCGAAATGCATGTGCTAAAGGTACGGAATTTTACAATGCCCCTATACAATCGATCCGATTCTGGGGCTAAACGGCGTCCACGTTGATGGCATACTTCACGGTGTTCGCTTCCTTCGGTTTGTCGCGTTCGTAGGTCGCTACGATGACTTCGAGCATGCGCTCGGTTTCGCGGTATCGGTGCATCTCGGCCTTGATTTGTGCCTCCCAGCGGAATTGTCCGTGCAACCGGGCAATGACGGATGGGGCCGGACCCAAAAACGGCACCTTCGGGTAATGGGTCCTCACCACCATGCCGAAGAACGTCGCTGCAGTGCGCACCGCATTAGGATCGACGGCACGAAATAGGACCGTGATCAACCTCGAATACGGTGGATACAGCAAATCCCGACGCATGGGCAGCTCCTGTGAGGCAAATCCCCTGTAGTCGTGCTTGCTGGCCCAAATTAATGCCGGATGGTCGGGCTGCTTGGTCTGAAGATACACGAGGCCAGGTTTCTCGGCCCTTCCCGGGCGCCCAGACACCTGCGTGAGCAGCTGGAACATGCGTTCGCCAGAGCGGTAGGAGGGGAACGCCAGCTCCGTATCGGCATTCACCACTCCGGCAAGTGTCAGATTAGGGAAATCGAGCCCTTTCGCGACGAGCTGTGTTCCCACCAAGATATCTGCCTCGCCTCGGGCGAAGGCTCCGAGCAGCCGCTCGTGCCCGTACCGGCCACGGGTGGTGTCCTGATCCATGCGGAGCACCCGCGCCTCGGGGAACAGCTCGATGATGGAGTCCTCCACCTGCTGAGTGCCCGATCCGGCCGTCGTGAGCTCCTCGCCGGAGTCGCAACTGGTGCACTTCCGATGTGCCAGCACCGAGTATCCACAATAATGGCAACGGAGTTGGTTGAAGGGCTTGTGATAGGTGAGCGATACCGAACAGGATGGGCATTGCGGGATGTCGCCACACGACGGGCACTGCAGATAGCTCGCAAATCCGCGCCTGTTGTACAGCAGAAGGCTCTGCTCGCCCCGCTCGAGCCGTTCTTTGATGGCATTGTACAGCGGTATAGCCAGTGGTCCACGCATGGCGGAACGATACTGCCGAAGGTCGAGCACCCGAACCTCGGGCTGGACGTTAGAGAAGGGACGCGTTGGGAGCTCCAGCAACTGGAATTTGTTCTCAAGTGCGGCCTTATAGGCAGCCATTGAAGGGGTGGCCGACCCCATGAGCACCACCGCTTCCTCTCGATGGGCCCTCATGATGGCCACATCCCTGGCATGATATCGTGGAGCGGGATCTTCCTGCTTATAGCTGCTGTCGTGCTCCTCGTCGATGATCACGATACCCAAGTTCTTGACGGGTGCAAACACGGCCGAACGCGCTCCTATCACAAGGTTGAGGTGCCCGTCTCGCAAGGCGGTCCATGCCTGCATACGCTCACGGTCTGAGAGGCGGCTGTGAAGCACGGCGAAGGTGTTGCCGAATACTGCGGCGAAGCGGCGGACCGTCTGCGGAGTGAGGGCAATCTCCGGCACCAATACGATGGCCGATCGCCCTTGGTCGAGCACTTGCCGTATGGCGTGGATGTACACCTCGGTTTTGCCGCTGCCTGTAACACCGAACAAAAGGAATGATTTATGTTGCCGTGCCCGGATGGACGCCTCGATGCTTTCGAGGGCTTGCAGCTGCGTCTTATTGAGCGTCTTAGGTCGTTCGTGGGACACATTCATGTTCATCCGGAATCGCAGCGCCTCGCTCGCCGAATGGATGATGCCCTCTTTTTCGATGCGCTTGAGCAGCGGTGTTGTGAGCCCAAGGGTGGCAGCCTCGGCTTGGGTGATGGGGAACTCGCATTCGAGCAAGATGCTAAGGGCTTTAACCCATGCGGGGGCTTTCTTGTGGGTGTACGATTCGATGATGCCGAGCACGTTCTCGGCGGTAAAGGTGTCGGTGGTGTTCCATACTAGCTCCGATCCCGTGTCGGCAGACAGTTCGGGCTCCTCCCAGATTTCGAGGTATCCCTGCCGGATCAGGTCTTTAAGCTGGCGCTTTTCGGCATCCCAGCGACGTTCGGCCTCTTTGAGGTTGTATCGGCCTCTGTGGCGGATTTCGTCGAGGATCAGGGCGCCCTTCGAGTTCTTTGGAAAGCCTTCTTTACCCGTTGGCTGAAGGTAGCCCACCGATATGAAGTTGTATCCTGCCGGCAAGGAGGCCTGCACCGCTTCCCCGATGCTGCAGAAATAGTAGTGGTGCATCCAGCGCACCAGCCAGATCATGTGCTCGTCGAGCACCGGCTCGGCGTCGAGCACGCGCACGATGGGCCTGCACTCGAAATCGGGCTCGGTGTCGTGCACCTGAATCACCATGCCGATCGCCATCCGTCCCCTTAGCGGAACCCAGACCCTTTTGCCGGGAGTCACGGCACCCTGAAGGTCGTCGGGCACCCTGTAGGTGAACAGCTGCCTGACGGGGGATGGGAATGCGATGTTGGCGAACATCAAGCCGAATCAATTAATTGTCTTCAATAATTCTCCTGATCTAATGATCACATAAATCAAATAGATCTGCGGTCACTCTACCATTTTTCGCACTTCGTCGGTCACGCGGAGACGGAAAAATCGAGCCGGGGGGAGGTTGCGGAACTCGTAGGACACCTTTTCGCAGCAGCAGTCGACGACTTGTCGCTCATACCTTGAGCGGAAGTTGACCAAGTTGATGTACTTGAAATAGGTGATGACGGTGCCGGTTCGGCTGGCGTCGAGCTTCTTGCGCCACAGCATGCGGGTCACGTCGGATGGGAGGGCCTCATAGGGCACTCCCGAAAAAATGAAATCGTAGGGTTCGGTGATTTCGAAGTCGAGCAGGTTCGCATTGTGGAAATGGATGGCCTCGTGCGTGTACCTGCTGCTGACATATTCGTGAAGCTTTGGGTTCAGCTCAACCACATCGGCATGGTCGCCAGGCCGAAGGAGCGGGCGTATGAACTGCGTCATAGCCCCGGTGCCTGGACCAACCTCAAGCACTCTGACGGGACCAGAACCCGGAGCTTCGACGAAATCGCGCAGTGGTTTCACCATCCTGCTGGTAAGGAATCGCGAGCTGGGTGCCACGGCTCCCACATGGCGGATGTTGCGGATAAAAAAAGCGACGTGCTTCACGTTGGTTCAATACTGGTGATCATCCTCGTAAGATAGCATATCATTCGAAAAAACGGGGAAGAAGTTGCGGATCTGGGTTCGGGGATCGGGGATCGGGGACCGGCAGTGTGGGTCATATTCAATGAATTCATATCATTTGCTATATTCCCATGACCTCATGATCAGTAAGATCTCATAAATTCGGGCTCCAATGCCCAATGCCCAATGTCCAATGTCCAATGTCCAGTGTTCAACGTCCTATGCTCAAATTAAATAACCGGCACCTGTTCTTGCTCTTGCCGTTGCTCTTGCCTATGTCTTGCACCTCGCCACAGTCCGACAGACTCACCTATCCCGAAACGCGCAGGGACTCGATTGTCGAGAACTACCACGGAACCTTGGTGGCCGATCCTTACCGCTGGCTTGAGGACGACAATTCCGACGAAACGAAGGCCTGGGTGCAGGCGCAAAACGCCGTTTCCTATCCGTATCTCGAGCAGTTAGAGGGGCGCGATGCCATCCAGGATCGTCTTACGGAGCTTTGGAACTACCCTCGTTTTGGAAACACCACGAAATCGGGTGGTCGATACTTCTACACCTACAACGACGGGCTTCAGAACCAATCAGTGCTATATGTTCAGGACGCCCTCGACAGTGAGGCTCGTGTGCTAATCGACCCCAACACCCTGAGCGACGACGGCACGGTGGCCATGGGGGGGTGGAGCGTGTCAGACAACGGCAAGTACATCCAGTATGCCATATCTAGAAGCGGTTCTGATTGGACGGAGTTTTTCATTCGCGACATCGAAACCGGCGAGGACTTGGCCGACCACCTGAAGCATATCAAGTTTTCGGGTGGTGCTTGGACCAAGGACAGCCGCGGGTTCTTCTATCAGCGATATCCCGAGCCGGTGGCAGGGCAGGAGTTGAGCGGACAGAACCGCAATCCGATGCTCATGTACCACGTGGCAGGCACCGATCAGTCGGAAGACGTACTCATCTACGAGCGCCCCGATCAACCCGATTGGGGATTTAGTCCAATGGTAACCTTCGATGGTCGTTATTTGGTGATCAATATTTGGCAGGGCACGGACCCGAAGTCGAGGGTATTCTTGAAGGATCTGAGTCGGCCGAACGCTGAGGTGCGTCCGTTCCTGGATGCCTTCGATGCCAGTTACACGATTGTGGGCAACGACGGCGACCTGTTTTATGTGGTGACCAACAAGGATGCCCCGAAGTACAAGCTCGTTGCCATCGAGCTTTCGAATCCGTCGCCCTCATCGTGGAAAACGCTGATTCCCGAGTCGGAGGAGACCCTGCAGTGGGTTCGCATGCTTAACAACCAATTTGTGGCTTCCTACTTGAAGGACGCGTATTCGAAGATCCGTTTCTACACCCTCGAGGGCAATCCACGGGGTGAGCTGGCATTGCCAGGAATTGGGACTGCCGCCGGTTTCACTGGCAGCCGTAACGACACGGAGACCTTTTACTCTTTCACATCCTTCAACTACCCCAGTAGCGTGTTTCGGTACGATTTTGCCACTGAGCAGAGTTCGGTTTACAGGCAACCTGAAGTCGCGTTCAATCCCAACGAGTACATCGTGGAACAACACTTCTACTTCAGCAAGGATGGGACACAAGTACCCATGTTTATCGCCTATAAGCAGGGGCTGGTCAAAGACGGTTCCAATCCGACCTTCCTATATGGATACGGCGGCTTCAATGTGAGCATGACGCCGTTTTTCAGTGTCAGTCACCTGGCGCTCATGGAGATGGGCGGCATCTTTGCCATGCCTAACCTGCGCGGCGGAGGGGAGTACGGCGAACAGTGGCACTTGGCCGGAACGAAGGAACGCAAGCAAAACGTGTTCGACGATTTCATCGCGGCTGCCGAATTCCTGATCGATTCGGGCTACACATCGCCAGAACATCTGGCCATCGGCGGCGGTTCGAACGGTGGCTTGTTGGTGGCAGCAACGATGTTGCAGCGTCCGGAGCTATTTGCCGCCGCAATACCTGCGGTTGGCGTGCTCGACATGCTACGCTACCATACGTTCACCATCGGTTGGGCTTGGGCCAGCGACTACGGCACCAGTGAAGATCCTGAGGGCTTCGAATACCTGATAAAGTACTCGCCGCTGCACAACGTGAAGGAAGGTGTCGAGTATCCAGCAACACTCGTTACCACGGCCGACCATGACGACCGTGTGGTTCCGGCCCACAGCTTCAAATTCGCCGCAGAGTTACAGAACAAGTATTCGGGAGACCGTCCCATGATCATCCGGATCGAGAGCAATGCGGGTCACGGGGCCGGTAAGCCGACATCCATGGTCATTGCCGAGGCCACCGACGTGCTGTCGTTCATTGCCAGCCACACCGGATTGGATGTTCGACGTGTTCCTCGCACCGATCGGCCGGCAAACTGATCATGGCGCAGAAAAAATCACTGCCCAGGAAGACCGCTAAGCAGAAGGAACGGGCCAAGGAGCTGGTCGATCTGCTGTATCAGTACTACCCGAATCCCCATTGCGAGCTCGACTACGAAACGCCCTTTCAGTTGCTCATTGCCACCATCTTGAGTGCGCAGTGCACCGATGTGCGCGTGAACATGGTCACCAAGACCCTGTTCAGAGAATATCCTGATGCGGCAAGCATGGCGAAGGCGCCCGTCGAGGAACTCGAGGAGATCGTGAAGCCGACCGGATTCTATCGGAACAAGGCACTTTCGATCAGCGAAACCTCCAAAGCAGTCATGGAGCGTTTCGGGGGTGAGGTGCCACGCACCATGGAAGAGCTGCTCACCCTGAGAGGTGCTGCGCGCAAGACTGCCAATGTGGTTCTTGGCAACGCCTACGGCATTAATGTGGGAGTGGTGGTCGACACCCATGTGAACCGCTTGGCCAACAGGTTCGGACTCACCAAGTCGGAGAATCCCATCTTAATCGAGCGCGACCTCATGGCACTGATCCCTCAGGATGAGTGGACCAATTTTTCGCACCTGCTCATTTTGCATGGGAGGGCGGCCTGTAAGGCGCGCTTCGCCAAGCCATCACACCACCCTGTGTGTGAGCAGTTTGGCCAGAAATGCAAGTGCAAAGAATAGCTACTTAATCCCCATCTTGTCGGCGAAGTACTCGCAAAAGTCGCGCATGTCGCCGGCGATGCGCTCGTCATTGATCGACTTCTCCATGGTGTCGGCCATGGTGAGCAGGGTGCGGTGCATGAAGATCTTCATCTCATCGACGGTCATCTTGCGGGTCCATAGGTCGAGGCGCAGGGTATCTTTGCTGTTATGATCCCATAGCGCGAGCAACATGGCCCGGCATTCGGCCTTGTCGAAGCCTTTGGCGTCGTCGGCCTCCCAAAGGATGCTGGACGGTACATGTTGCTCATCGGTTTCGACGGTGATCTTGATGTTTTTGGTCGCCATGGTTTCAGGGTTTGCAATGTTGTCGTAGCTTGGCGAGTGCATCGCGGAAATCTCCGGGCAGCTCGCTGTCGAAACGGACGAACTCGCCGCTCGCCGGGTGAACAAACCCCAACGTCTTGGCGTGCAGGCATTGCCGTCCGAGATGTTTAAAGATGTTTTCGAAGAAGGTCTTGCGGCTTCCAGCCGGCGACCCATAACGGATACGGTCGCCCCCGTACACGGTGTCGCCCAGCACGGGATGGCTGATGTGCGACATGTGGACTCGAATCTGGTGGGTGCGGCCCGTCTCGAGGCGGACTTCGACGAGAGCCAAGTGGTCGAAATACTCGAGCACTTTATAGTGCGTTACAGCCCGCTTGCCCTCCTCGGGTCCTACAACGGCCATGACTTTACGATCTCGTTTCGAGCGTCCGATGGGTGCATCGACGGTGCCTTCGGCGCTCGGCTGGCCCCACACGATGCACCAGTAGGTGCGTTCGATGCTGTGGTCTGCAAATTGGGCTCCCAATTTGGCGAGCACCTCGGGGTTTTTGGCCACCACCAAGATCCCGCTGGTGTCTTTGTCGAGACGGTGAACGATGCCAGGACGCATCACCTCGTCGTCGAAGCTGTCCATGTCGTCGAGGTGGTGCATCAGGCCGTTCACCAGCGTGCCGCTCCAGTTGCCGAAAGCAGGGTGCACCACCATGCCCGCGGCCTTGTTGATGATCACCACATGCTCGTCCTCGTGGATGATGTTGAGCGGGATGTCTTCGGCCACGGCCTCGGGTGGAGGAGGTTTGGGCAGCATGATGTCGATGCGGTCGCTTCCCTTAACCTTGTAGGATGCCTTCTCGATGCTGCCGTTTACCATTACATGACCCGCTTTGATCGCCTCCTGCACTTTATTTCGGGTGGCGTTTTGCACGAACTGGGTGATGTAGGCATCCAGTCGGGTTCCCTCGCGGTGACCCGGCGGCACATCGAGCCTCATTTCCGTGTTGGCAGGGGCGCCGCCAAGTTCAGTTTCTGAAGACATGCGGCATCGCCTCGTCTAAGGTCTTCACCCCTATGATTTCGAGCCCCGACTTCACTTTTTCGGGTATTTCGATCAGATCCTTGAGATTGTCGTACGGGATGAGCACCGTCTTGATTTTGTTGCGCTGTGCCGCGAGCAGCTTCTCGTTGAGTCCGCCGATGGCATAGACCTCGCCACGCAGGGTGATTTCGCCGGTCATGGCGACGTCGTGGCGCACTTTGCGGTTTCGGAGCAGTGAGATCATGGCAAGTGCCATGGCCAAGCCGGCGCTCGGGCCATCTTTCGGGATGGCACCCTCGGGGATATGGATGTGGAGCTCATTCTTCTCGAAGAAGTCCTCCTCCAGCCCGAAATGGTCGCTGTGTGCGCGGATGTAGGTGAGGGCAGCCTGTGCGGATTCCTTCATCACGTCGCCAAGCTGGCCTGTCAAGGTGAATTTGTTCTTGCCTCTCATGCGCGCCACATCGATTTCGAGCACGGTTCCGCCGGTGCTCGTCCATGCGAGACCATTTACGCTGCCGATTTTATCGTGACGATCGAGCGTGCGGTCGCGGTATTTCTCCACACCCAGCAGCTCTACGACCTTCGCGGCATTGATGGTAACGGCGCGGGTCTTCTCGCCCCGCTGCCGGTCGAGCACGATGCGCTTGGCCAACTTGCGGCAACAGGCGGCCAGTTGCTGCTCAAGAGCACGCACCCCCGCTTCGCTCGTGTACTCGCGGATGATCTTCAAGATGGCATCATCCTTGAACTTGGTCTGCGTCGGCTTGAGGCCGTGAGCAGTCAACAGCTTCGGAATAAGGTGGTTCTTGGCGATTTCCAGCTTGTCGTACTCGAGGTAGCCGGGCAGGCTGATGAGTTCCATTCGGTCGAGCAAGGCGGGCTGGATGTCGCTGGCCACGTTGGCAGTAGTGATGAACATTACCTGCGACAAATCGAACTCCACGTCCATATAATGGTCAGCGAAGGTGTTGTTCTGTTCCGGATCGAGCACCTCGAGCACGGCCGACGACGGATCACCGTGGTAGTTGTTGCTCAGCTTGTCGATTTCGTCGAGGATGATCACGGGATTCATGCTGCCCGACTTTTTCATGGCCTGGATGATACGTCCCGGCATCGCGCCAATGTACGTTTTACGATGCCCGCGGATCTCGGCCTCGTCGTGTACGCCACCCAGTGCGATGCGCACCATGTTGCGGCCAATGGCGTTGGCGATCGACTTAGCAAGCGAGGTCTTGCCTGTTCCCGGTGGACCCACGAAGCACAGGATCTGCCCCTTCATCGATTGTACCAGGTTGAGCACCGCGATATGTTCGAGTATGCGCTCCTTCGCTTTCTCGATGCCATAGTGCTCGGCATTGAGGGCGTCCTCGACCGTCTTGATGTCGAGGCGGTCCTTGGTGTAGGTGCCCCATGGCAAGCTGATGAGCCAATCGAGCCAGTTGCGCGATACGCTGTATTCGGGCGACATGGTCGGTGTTTTCTTTAGGCGGTTTAGCTCCTCGATGGCTTTGGCACGAACGGGGTCGGGGAGGTCGAGCTTGTCGACCGACTCCTTGATCTTGACCTGCTCGGGATCGCCGAAGTCATCCTCGTCAAGTTCGTCCTGCAGCATCTTGATCTGCTCCTGGATGAAGAACTTGCGCTGGTTTTCCTGCATTTCCTCCTGCACACGGTCGGTGATCTCCTGCGTCATCGTGAGCAGCTCGAGCTCGCTGTTGATCATTCCCAACAGGAAGCCCAGCTGTTCGCTCGTGTTCGAGATCTCAAGGAGCGACTGCCGTTGGGTGATGTCGAGATCCATGTGGGAGGCCACATAATAGATAAGGCTCTCAGGCTCCTCCATATGGTCGAAGCTGAGCAGGATCTCCTCGGGAAGCTCGGTATTGGTGAGCACATAGGCACCGAAACGGTCCTTCACCTTCCGCATCAGGTTGTCGAGCTTCTTTCCGGTCGTCGTCTTCGTGGGGCGCAGGGTCACCTTTACCCTCGTATAGGGCTCGGTCTGCGTCACTTTCTCGATGGTGGCCACCGAAAGGCCACGTACCAACACCTTCATTAGGTTGTTGGGGAGTTTGAGCACTTGAACGATCTGCCCAAAGGTCCCGATTTGGCGGATGTCGTCGACTCCCGGCTCATCCGACGTGGGGTCGAACTGGGCGCACAGCATCACAAGCCGGTCGCCGTTCATGGCCTCATCGACGGCCTTCACGCTTGCGTCGCGCCCTACCAGTATCGGATAGAGAGTGTGGGGGAAAACCACCGAGTCGCGCAAGGGCAAGAGGGGTACGGAATCGGGCAGCGATTCGAGTGAAACTTCCTGATCCGCCATTTGTGGGAGCAGGCTTTGGTCAATCAATTCCATAGATAACTTAGTCGGAGATTCGCAATAGGCGAACAGGCAAAATACGGATATTTCCTGAGGAATCAGATTTTCTGAATCGCCGACGGTTCCGTACTTTAGCATGTTGCCCGCCCACTACCCCCATCATTGCAACATGCGACAACTGTGATACAGCAACTATTTATCCAGGACTTCGCACTCATCGACCGCTTGGAAGTGTCCTTCAGCGAGGGACTGTCCATCCTGACGGGTCAGACAGGTGCCGGAAAGTCCATCATCATCGGGGCCCTGAACATGGTGCTGGGCGAGCGCGCCGATCAGGACCTCATCCGCAAAGGAACATCCAAAGCCGTGGTCGAGGCGGTGATCGGTCTCGGCAAGAATCCTGCCATCCGCGCTGTTCTAAAAGAGAATGAGATCGAACATGACGATAAAATAGTCATTCTTCGACGTGAATTGCGTGATTATGGCAGCCGCGCGTTTATCAACGACCATCCCGTCCCCATAGGGGTGTTGCGCCAGGTCGGCGACATGCTGGTGGACCTTCACGGCCAGCACGAGCATCAGTTGTTGTTGAAGGAAGATCAGCACCGGATATTTCTCGACCGGTATGCGCAGCATCCCGATCTGATCGAGGTTTACAGGTCGGCGCGAAAGGATGCCATTGCGGCCGAGCGGGAGCTTCGGGTACTCATCGAACGCGAGCGCGAGCTGCGCGAACGGCTCGACCTGAACCGGTTCAAGCTCAAGGAACTCGATGAAGCCGGCCTCAAGGAGGGTGAAGAGGAGGAGCTACGCGCATCGCTCAACAAGCTGGAGCATGCCGAAGATCTCGCCGAGCATGCCGCCGCCATCGTGAGCCTCGGCGGCGAGGGCGAGGTCAACGTGGTCGACCTGTTGCGGCAGATCATCCGGGAGGTCGAGGCTATATCCCACATCGAACCCGAATTTGCCGGTTATCGGGACGAACTTGAGGCCGCAAGGGTGAGTGTGGACGAAGTCGTGAAATTTGCATCCCATTATGCCGAAGGAATCGATTTCAATCCGACGTTGCTCGAGAAGCTCCGACGGCGGCAGTCGGATCTCAACAAGCTTCAAAAGAAGTACCTCACTGATGTGGACGGGCTCATCATGCTGCGTGAGCAGTTGAGGGATGAGCTTCAGTTGACGGAGTCGTTCGACTTGGAGATCTCCAAACTCGAAAAACGTCGCACCGCCACTCTTGAAGCACTGCGGTCGGCTGCCAGACAGCTCACCCTGAGCCGACAAAATGCCGGCGAACGGCTGTCTGCCAGACTGCTCCAAGAGCTGTCGCTTCTCGGCATGGGCCACGTGCGCTTCCATGTGGCCGTCGAACCCGGCGAGGTTGATACCGCCCCAGTTGGAGGGTTTGCCGACCATGGACCAGGGGCAGTGCGTTTCCTGATCTCCACCAACAAAGGGGAGGAGCTCAAGCCGCTCGCGCGCATCGCATCGGGTGGCGAAATCAGCCGGGTGATGCTCGGGCTCAAATCGGTACTGGCCCTCGACGATGACATGCCCGTCATGATCTTCGACGAAATCGACACCGGCATCAGCGGCAGCGTGTCCGAAATGGTGGGCCGATCCATGCGCAAGCTCTCGAAGACGTGCCAGATCCTGGCCATCACCCACCAGCCGCAGATTGCAGCCCAGGCCGACCACAACTACCGCGTCGAAAAGGTGGAGGAGTCCGACCGGACCCTCACGCGTATCCGACGGCTCGAGGGCGACGAGCGCATCCACGAAATCGCCGAGCTCATGAGCGGAAGCGTGATCACCGAGGCGGCGTTGGCCAGCGCCCGGCAGATGCTGTTCGGGGACCGGTGATCGAGAATTGGCGTCACCCCCGCCATTGCCGTGCGTTCAACGATGTTACCAGAGCACTTTCACGGTGATCCAGCTGATCGAATCATTGTAGCATCAGCCATATCGTTCAATTCAATACTGATCTCTGCCGATCAAAAAATTCAGACATATAAGCACGTACGCACCATATGGTGACATCATCCGTGACCATTGTCACCGATCTGCTACACCCACACCGTGACCTGCGTCGCCATACCGGAACGAAGTCCCTCTGCCTGGCGCACGTCGGCCTTGACCGGTAAGATGTACGTTTCCAATTTTGTGTCGAACCAGATCGCTGTCATCCAGGTGCTGGCGCCGATATTTGCGGTGGCTTTCAGCCGCCCCCATCCCTCTTCGTTTGATTTCAGGAGGTCCCGGATCTCTTTGGAGATTGGTGCAGGCAGTGACATAAAGTGCCACCCGCCGGGCGCGCCATGCTGCCATAGCTCTGCTGCGAATGTGTATTGGATGCCGGACGTCATGCGTAAAGATAACATCTGGACCGACCCCCTGGTAGGGAGTGTCGGCAGAAAACGCATAAATTAGTTAGCAGCGCTTGGCTTCACTGGCAACAGAACACGGAAGCTGCTTCCCTTGCCCAGTTCGCTGTCAACCGATATGGTCCCACCGTGCCTTTCAACGAACTCTTTGCAGATGATCAGACCAAGACCCGAGCCCTTCTCACTTTGAGTTCCAGGAAGGGTCTGCCCCTTTTTAATTGTGAAAAGATTTTCAAGGGTATCCCTGTTCATGCCTGTGCCCGTGTCTGATACTACGATCTCGGTGCCATCATCGACACCCTTCATTGCGTGTACGGTGATCGATCCGCCGGCGTGCGTGAATTTAATGGCATTTGAGATCAGGTTCCGAACGACGGTCTCCATCATATTTTTATCGGCCTCAATAAAGAGCTCATCATTTGTTTCGGAAACCAATGAAATGTGCTTTTGTTCTGCGAGCGTTCTTAAGAGGCCTATCACGCGGGATAACAGATCGTTCAGGCAAAATCTCTCGGGCGAAAACGGGAATCTGCCCTGTTGGGTGGTCGCCCAGTTCAGAAGGTTCTCCAACAATCCGAACGCCTGCTGTGCAGATGTGTAAATGTTGTTGGCGCACTCTTTGACCGATTCCGTGTCGAGTTCATGTGCTTCATCCTTCAGCAAGATGCTGAGTGCCAGAATTCCGTTGAAGGGGCTTCTGAGATCATGGGCAATGATGGAGAAAAACTTGTCCTTGGTGGCGTTGAGCTCTTTGAGCATGTTGGCTTGTTCATGCAGCTTCGCTTCAAATTGTTTTCGCTCCGAGATATCGCGCGTCACACCCAGAATCGTCAATGTCTCCATGCTATTGCCAGGTATCGGGTGTACAATGACTTCAGATTGAAAGATGGAGCCATCCTTGCGGTAATAGTCGAGTTCCCCGCGAAAACTTTTGAGAGGACGTCCTGCGATATAATCTGCATACAATTCTTGTACATATCCCACTGAGATGGCCGCCGATTCCGGAGGGTGGATCTGATCGATGGTCTGATTCATGGCCTCCTCGACGGTGATCCCGCGGACTTGCTCAATTGCCGGGCTGATGTAGGTGATCGTGCCATCCATCTTCATGGTCCAAATGACGTCTCTGGTATGGTCCGTCAGGAGGCGATGTCGTTCTTCTCTAATGCGTAATTCATCATAAGCCCGCTTGAGTTCGTCAAGTTCGGCCTGCAGTTCCTCCTTCGTCTTCCCATGATCTTGCATGTTCTCTTCCATCGGAAAAATCAATATCACTGATCCTTACAAATACAGACATCCTTAAATAATAAGCAAATAACATATCAAGTATAAGTAACAATTCCACAGTGTGCAAATATCCGCACCTGTAGCAACTTTTTTGAATATAAAGCAGTTTTTTGCAAATTATGACACAATACTTATTGAGTCACGTCGAATAAATAAAACTACATCACGCCGTCCGATCGACTGAGGCCTATTCCGATCACGTTGGTCCCAAAGGACGACCACGAATCACCGCTTGCAACAACACTGCCGGATGCTCCGCCTTCCTACCGGTCCCGTCGGCTATCTGATGGCGGCAGCTGAAGCCGTGAGCACAGATGAGCATGCCTTGGTCGAGGGCGCGCACGGATGGGAACAGCGTCTGCTCGCCTACCTGCATCGAAACCTCGTAGGTATCCTCTTCATAGCCGAAACTGCCTGCCATTCCGCAGCAGCCAGCTCCGCTGTCGATGGGAAGATACCCGGCTTCCGACAAAACGTCCATCATCGGACCCATCCCCACCAATGCCTTGGCGTGGCAATGACCATGTATCATCACGCTTCTTCCTCCCGCATCGAAGCCCTCCTTCAACAACCTACGGTTCGCCTCCGAAAGCAGAAATTCCTCGAGCATGAAGCTGTGTTTCGCCACCAGCCTCGCCGTCTCCAAATCAGAAACGTCGCACAGGTCGAGATACTCGTCCCGTAAGGTCAAAATCTCGGAAGGTTCTAGCCCTACAATCGCGATTCCCTGCTCGGCAAATGGCTTCAGGTAATGGATGTTCCGGTCTGCGATCCCCTTTGCCTGGTCGAGTAAACCTTTCGATATGTGAGTGCGTCCGGCTTCGGAATGGTCGGAAACAAGCACCTCATAACCAATGTGCTCGAGCACCCGTTTGGCCGCCATAGCGACGTCAGGGTCGTGCACGTCGTTGAAGAGGTCGACCATGAGCAGGACTTTCCCTCGAGAATCCGGACTTCCGATGATTTGGCTGCTCTTGAAGGCATGACGGAAGCTCTTGGAAGCAAATTTGGGAAGGCTGCGGTTGGGATGCACACCCACCAAGCGTCGCAAAACCGCCTTCCCGAAGCGGCTGGCGGCAACGGAGTTCGATATCCCGGGGGTCAGCATCGCCATGGGGTAGAGTACGCCCGGATTGCCAAAGAACTGGTGCGACCTTGGCACACCCTTGCGTTGGTGGTACCCGTGCCAGAATTCGGCCTTCATCCGGGCCATGTCCACATTGGCAGGACACTCACTCTTGCATGCCTTGCAACTGAGGCACAGTGACAGCGCATCCTTGAGCTCATCGCTTCCAAAGGCGTCGGCGGCCTGGCCGGCAAATAGCTGTCTGAAGATGTTTGCGCGTCCACGGGTTACATCGCGTTCCTCGAAGGTGGCTCGGTACGACGGGCACATCGTGCCTCCGCTTGCCACCAGCTTGCGGCACACACCGGCTCCGTTGCAGGCCTCCAAGGCCATGTCGAATCCGCCCTCCTTGCGCCACTTGAACACGGTGTCGACTTTTTCCATGTGGTAGTCGGGACCAAACCTAAGGTCGATGTCCATCGGCTTCGGAAAGATGATCTTGTTCGGGTTGAGCAGGTGTGCCGGATCCCAAACCTGCTTCACCCGCTCGAACAAGGCCACCATTTCGCGACCAAGAACCTGCTCGAGGAAGGGCGCCCGTATGCGTCCGTCGCCATGTTCGCCCGAAAAGCTGCCACGGTACCTACGGATGATATCGGCGACCTCTCCGGCTATGGCCTTCATCTTGTCGAGGCCTTCCTGCGACTTCACGTCGATCGACGGACGCAGATGCAGTTCACCTACCGATGCATGCGCGTAATAGACACTGCTTGTCTTATATTTCTGCATGATTTGCTCGAAATCACGTATATAATTTGGCAAATCTTCGACACGAACAGCCGTGTCATCGACAAATTCGGGTGAACGGTTCTCCGTGAGCAATCCCATGAGCAGACCGAGCCCGGCTTTGCGGAGGTCCCACACACGACGCTTCTCGTCGGGGTCTGTCATCAGGCTGTGATGGTACCCTTTGCCTGTTGCTCGAATCTCATCGATGAGCGCATCGCCTTGTGCAATGAGATCATCCCAGTCGTCGCCGTCGAGCTGCGTGATAAGGATGCATCTTGGTTCCCCCCTCAAGAAGAAGCGATTATGCGAGAGCGCGATGTTGCCCTTGGTCGCATTCAGCACCACGTCGTCGACGAGTTCGACGGCGGCCGGCTTATGCTGCACGCACAATGCGGTGAGTTCAAGCGCCTCGTACAGATCGTCGAACTGTGAAATGACCAATAGATTGTATTTCGGCAACGGTTCGAGGTTTACCTTGGCTTTGACGGTCAAGGCAAGTGTTCCTTCCGATCCGCACAGCATCTTCGCCAGGTTGAAGGGTTCGCCCCCCGGCTCGAAGGGTTCCATCACACACAGTCGGTCGAGCGCATAGCCCGTATTGCGCCTTTTGATGTCGCTGTGTGGACTATTTTCGAGAATCGTGTCGCGGTGTTCACGGATGATGGCCACCATCTCGCGATAAATATGACCCTCGAAGGATTGGAGCTGCATTTTTTGCTCGATTTCCTCATTGCTGAGCGGCCCGAACAACACCCGGCTGCCGTCGCTCAGGATGGCGTCGATGGCTATCACGTGGTCGCGGGTGCTTCCGTACTTCACCGAGAAGTTGCCGGCGCTGTTGTTCCCGATCATGCCGCCCACCATGCAACGGTTCGTGGTTGACGTGTCGGGACCGTACAGCAATTGGAACGGGGCAACGAAATCGTTCAGGCTGTCGCGGATGACCCCGGGTTCGACCCAGATGGTGCTATTCTCCGCATCCAGGTCGGTGATGGCGGACATGTATCGCGAAGTGTCGACGATGAGTCCGCCGCCCGTGGTCTGCCCGGCCAGGCTGGTGCCCGCCGCGCGGGCGGTTATCGGCATCTTTTTATCTGTTGCCCACTGTACTAAAAATTGCAGATCCTCCGCATTTCTCGGAAAAGCCACCGCCTTGGGCATCTCTTCGTACATGGAGGCGTCGTTTGCAAAAAGACGGCGCGTGAGGATGTCGGTCCGAATTTCCGGGGCGTTGGATGCGATGGATTTCATGGCCTAGAGCGAAGCGTCGAGTGCCTGTTGGATGTCTCCAATAATATCGTCAATATGTTCAAGACCTGCAGATATTCGAATGAGTCCGGGCTCGATGCCGACGGCTCGGCGTTCCTCTTCGCTGAGTTTGCTGTGGGTGGTGCTTGCCGGATGGGTTGCAATGGTGCGGACGTCACCCAAATTGGCCGTGAGCGAACACATCTTAAGGGCGTCGAGAAAGCGCCTGCCACGGTCGTAGCCACCTTCTACAGCAAAGGTCACGATCCCACCGCCGCGCTTCATCTGGCGCATCGCCAGCTCATACTGTGGGTGAGAGGGGTGGTGCGGATACTTCATCCACGCGATACCGTCACGTCCATGCAACCAGTCGGCCATGGCTGCGGCATTGTCGCAATGACGGTCCATGCGCACGGGCAGCGTCTCAAGGCTGCGGCTGAACATCCATGCGTTGAATGCCGACAGACTTGGACCGCTGTGGCGCGCAAATAAGCGAATCTTATCAATCAGTTCGCTTTTTCCAAGAATGACGCCGCCAAGGGCACGTCCTTGCCCATCGATGTATTTCGTGGCCGAGTGGATCACGATGTCTGAGCCATATTCGGCCGGTTTTTGCAGGATCGGCGTCGCGAAGATATTGTCCACCACGAGGATGATGCCCCTCGATTGGCAAAATGTGGCCAGTGCGTCGAGATCGATCAAGTCGAGGGCGGGGTTGCTCGGCGTCTCTACATAACACAGTTTCGTTTCAGGTCTGACGAGCACCTCCCAGCCTTCCGGGAATGCGTCCAAGTCGCCGTAGCTGCAGGTGATGCCCCATTTGGGAAGCAGCTGGGTGAGCACCTGATGGGTGCTGCCAAACACCGATCGCGACGAGACCACGTGGTCGCCGCTCTGCAACAAGGCGGCGAAGCAGGTGAAGATGGACGACATGCCCGAGGCCACCGATATGCCGTCTTCGGTTCGCTCGAGGGCGCACATGCGGGCCACGAACTCGTCGTTGTTCGGGTTCGAATACCTCGAGTACACATTGCCTTCCATCTCGTTCGCGAACAGGGCGCGTGCATGCTCGGCGTTGTCGAACTCAAAGCTGGAGGTCAGGTAGATGCTTGTGGCATGTTCGCCGTGCTGGCTTCGATCTGCCCGCTCACGAATGACGGCCGTCTCGTCGTGCTTGAACCTACGCTCGGTATCAGACATGCCGCACACCGTTCACCGTGAGGGTGTAATCGATCTTGGCGGCCTTGTTGATGGTGAGCCCGACCGAGCAGTACTTCTCCATGCTCAGTTCGATGGCACGCTGTGCCTTGCCGGGCTCCAACTCACCCGTGAATGAAAAATGGACGGTTATGTGAGAAAACGGCTTGGCTTGGGCCTCTTCCACTCGCTGCCCCTGAACATCCATGTCGAAGGAGTCAAAATGCTGGCGCTGTTTGTCAAGAATCATGACCACATCGATTCCGGTGCAGCCTGCAAGCGACATCAGCAACATCTGCATGGGACGGGGGCCCAAGTTTTGGCCGCCGATGTCGGGTGAGCCATCGATGTGAACCTCGTTGCCGGTGTCGTTGGTGGCTATGAAATGGTAGGGTGCATCCGATGCACGTGAAACATGAATGTTCATAAACCGTGAAATTAAATAATGAGCAAATGTTGGGTCAGGCTGTCATGATGCGCGATGCATCGCTGTCGCTCTCGTACCCAAAATGAACCAAGGCCGTATTTGCAATCTGACGCCCGAGCGACAGCCCGGCCGTTGCCGCAGGGCTCGGTGCATTAAGCACGTGCACCTCGCGTCCGTGTCGCAAAATCATGAAATCGTCGACGATGTCGCCGTTGGGCGTGAGCGCCATGGCGCGTACGCCGGAGGGCGCCGGACGAATCTCGTCCTCCGTGAGTGAAGGCACGAGGGTCTGAAGATTTTTCAGGAAGGCTGCACGCGAAAATGAGCGGTACAGTTCGTCGAGCCCCATCTTCCAATGGCGCTGTGCCATCTTCCAGAAACCACGGTAGGCCAGCGTCTCGGCGGCGTCGCACACGTCGAACGCGGTCTTGGTGTAGCCCTCCCGTTTGAAGGCGAATACGGCATTCGGTCCACATTCGATGCCACCATAGGCCATCCGTGTGAAGTGAACCCCGAGGAACGGGAATTCCGGGTTCGGCATCGGGTAGATGAGGTTGCGCACCTTATGCTCGGCCTCGGGAGTGAGGTCGAAATATTCGCCCCTGAAAGGTACGATGCGCACCGGCGGCATCAGACCGGCGGCCTCAGCCACCTTGTCGCTGTGCAGACCGGCACAGTTGATGAGCCAGCGCGATTTAAAAACGGTGGAGCTGGCTGCAATATGCAAGCCTTCGTTGTCCTGATTGATGCTGGACACCTTCTCGTTGAAGCGCACGTTGGTGCCGTGCTTTACGAGCAACGAACGAAGCGTTTCACAGACTCCATGGAAATCTACGATACCGGCGCAGGGAACATGGATGGCCTTGACACCTGCTGCGTACGGCTCCAGCTCTCGGATTTCGACATCATCGATCAGTCGGATGCCCTCGATCTGGTTCTGCCTTCCACGTTCATAGATCGCATTCAGGCGTGGAATTTCGGACGCCTCGGTCGCAACGATGATCTTGCCGCACACGTCGTGCTTGATGTTATGGTCACGGCAGAACCGCACAAGCTCGCGCCGGCCATCCACACAATTCTTGGCCTTGTAGCTCCCGGGCTTGTAATAGATGCCCGAGTGGATCACGCCGGAGTTGTTTCCAGTTTGATGGGCGGCTACGCCCGATTCTTTTTCAAGTACGAGTATGCGCAGATCCGGTTGGGCCAGCGCCAGCTTGTAGGCCGTTGACAGTCCGACAATGCCGGCACCGATCACGGTCACATCATATTGCATGCGAAATACATCGGTGATAGGGAATTATGCCATTTGAGGCATGATAATATACGTATCTTCGTCAAAACATCGTTATACGGCCATGTGCGAGAACATATCGTCCAATTATTTTCGGGTATTGTTGACACCCATCCTCTTTTTTTGTGCATTCTCGCACGTTGTGGCCCAAGCACAGGTAAAGATTCGGAATTTCGGCGAGGATCCGTCCATCACCGAGCCCCGATCTAGGATTGCTACCACAAAAATGCTAGTCGGTTCATCCGCCGTACAAAATGGGCTCGATGTGACCTCGATGGATCTCGACATATCCGTCGACCCCGGCTCGGGCACCATCAGCGCAACCTCCGTCAAGAGGATTCATTTGTTGCATGCTACCGAGTCCATTCGGATGCAGTTGTCCGACGCGCTTCAGATAGCTTACATCCGCGACGTGTCAGGCAGCGAAGTTCCCTTTCAAAGGCAAGGTTCCGACGTGTTGGTGATCGCTCCGTCAGGAGGGTTCTCGGAGGGTGACCATACACTGCGTATATCCTACTCCGGCAAGCCTGTTACAAGCGGATTTGGCAGTGTCACATTTTCGACGAATGGCAACGGACCAATTGTATGGACGCTCAACCAGCCGTTCGGAGCCAGGGATTGGTTCCCCACAACGAACGACCCTGCCGACAAGCTCGACAGTCTGCTCATGCGCATCACAGTGCCTAAGCCCCTCATGGCAGTGTCGAACGGACTGCTTGTTGCCAAACAAGATGACGATCATCACTCCACCTACACATGGAAACATCGTTACTCTATCTCCGTTTACCTCATATCGATGGCCATTGCCGAGTATGACGTATTCACGCTGCCCTACCAGTCACCGGATGGTGATTCATTTCCCATCGATAACTATGTGTACAAAGGGCAAGATCTGCAATCTCTGCTACAGGATGCCCAGCAGACTGTTGGATTGATGGATCTTTTTTGGGAGCTGTATGGACCGTACCCGTTTCGGGATGAACGCTATGGTCACGCTCAGTTCGGAAGGAGTGCCGGCGGTATGGAGCACCAGACCATCAGCTCGATGGCCAACCTGGGATTCTTTTTGGTGGCGCATGAGTTGGCGCACCAATGGTTTGGAAACAAAGTGACCAATGCGACGTGGAGCGATCTTTGGATTCAGGAGGGCATTGCCACGCTCTCGGAGGGTCTGCCTTTGAAGTACTTTTTGGGTGAGGATGATTTCCGGAATTGGCTGCGGGTCCGCCGTGAGCAGGTCTTGGCCCAACCCGGTGGCAGCGTGTACCTGCCGGAGTCGGAGGTCGCAGCCGGTAACCTGAGCCGCATGTTCGACACCCGTCTCACCTACCGAAAGGCCGCCTGGGTGCTCAACATGCTCCGCGTGCACGTGGGCGACGAGGGCTTCTTCGCCGGGTTGCGCTCCTACCTTGAAACGTACGCCTATGCGTCGGCATCAACCGACGATTTTCGGCGCGTCATGGAGGCTGCATCCGGAGTGGCGCTTGGCAGATTTTTTGATCAGTGGGTGTATGGCGAAGGTTACCCCATACTGAATGTGAACTATCGCCCGGCCGCAGGATCCCCCGGCGGCCTCCGTCTCGACATCCGCCACGCAGGATCTCACAGCTCCGTGCCCGTGTTCGAGTTCCCTCTCGATGTGAGAGTATCGTCGGCCGATCGTGACACTGTCATGACGGTTCATGTGACTGAGGGTGCGCAGTCTTTCGAGCTCATGCCCGGATTTGCGTGGACCGACATCGAGATCGATCCAAATGTCAACCTACTGTTCCGTCAGGAGTCGTTGACCTCGATCGATGACTCGAACCTGGACATTCCGTCGATGTTCACCATGGAGCCGGGATATCCCAATCCGTTCAATCCAACGGGGTATATCCCTGTGACGGTGGAGCAATCGGGGCTGCTCATCGTCGATGTGGTCGATGTGCAGGGAAGGGTCGTTCAGGGGCTCCTGCGGGCGCAGGTGCAGCCAGGGCGGCAGCATATCCTGTGGGATGCGACGGCGCAGCGCTCGGGTGTGTACTTCATACGGGCTCGCATGGGAGGCGAGACCCAGACCATGAAGATGACCGTGTTGCGATAGGCTATCGGAGTATGCCTCGCAAGGCGTCGGGCGATCCGTCGTTGGGGGAGGGAGTGAGTCCGAGCAGGGTGCAGAGCAGCTCATAGACATGCACGTTGCTGAACGACGGGATGGTGACACCCTGCCGGAAGGAGGGTCCGGCGGCGTAGAAGATGGCCTGCATTTCGGGGAGACTGTTGTCGTAGCCGTGAACGCCACGCGGAATTCCGCGTTCCCTCAGTTGGGAAGTGGTCGTTATGGAGTAACCCAAGTCCGCCATCACCACGATGTCGGGCACCCTGGGGTTGTTCTTCATGCGGAAACGCTCGGGGAGCTCCTCCTTTTTGAAGACGGTGTAGTTCTGCTCCTTGTCCTTCAGCGCCTTGTACACCGATTCGTGCTTGCCCTCCTTTGAGCGAATCATGGCCACAGGGCTCCAGTCGGTGAGCATCACGTCATCCAGGTTGATGAGTTGATCGAGCAGGATCACGCGGCTGGTGTCGGCATTGGCCATGCCGTGGTCGGATGTGATGATGATGTCCACATTAGGCCAAATTCCGGTGCGGTCAAGTTCCTGGATCAGATATCCCAGCTTGGAGTCGACCAATTTCACAGAAAACTCGAGCGAATCGGAACCGACGCCGTAGTTGTGGCCATAGGAGTCGACGGCATCAAAATAGAGTGCGACAAAGTCAGCGCGGGTGCTGTCTTTCTTCGTTAGCCACGATATCACGGTGTCGACCCGAGCGTCGTAATCCATGCCGTGGTCGTACACCTTCCAGTGGGTGGCATAAGTGCCCTTGATGGGTGCCTCCGAGCCGGGCCAGAACATGATGCCGGCTCTTTTGCCCTGCTTCTCGGCCGTCACCCAGACAGGTTCGCCGCCATACCAGGCTGCGTTCTGAACGGCAGCCCTGTTTCCGAGGCTGTAAAACGCGTTCATCTGCTCATCGAACATGTTATTGGCGATGAGCCCGGTGTTTTCGGTGTACAGACCGGTTACGATCGAATAATGGTTGGGGAAGGTCTTCGACGGAAACACAGGGATCATACCCTCTGCACGAACGCCATTTCTAATGATTGCATCCAAGTTCGGGGTGTCGTAGGTGTCGACGTAGTCGGGACGGAATCCGTCGAACGAGATGAGGATGACGGGTCGGGTTGGGTGATCGCTGCTGCAGGCTTGAAGCAGGAGCAGGGCGAGGAGGAGAGATATGATTGAGTTCATGGATTTAAAGATATGAAGATATGCCACCACCCCAAGGCTCCACCAACGGATTAATGCCACCACCTTAGGCTAATGTCACCTCCCCCGTCCCCTCCACCCCTGCGCCGTGGAGG
>CAYZWQ010000002.1:39235-55335 GCA_964481355.1 uncultured Chitinophagales bacterium | reverse complement strand
GCCAGCGTTATGTTCACTGTGGATATCGTACTCGCATTGGGGTTGCCGGCATGTAAAAGACCGAAGAAAAGGGACGTGATTAGCATTGCCACGCCAACCGCGATTCTCGGTGTGATCGAACCAAAGTGCAGTCCTTCGGCTAAAACCTTCATTTGGTAGCCTCGGGTCCAATACTCCTCATAGAAGCCCACCACCATCATCAGAAGCATGTTACCCAAAACGGGCATAAACCAAAGTTGGTCCGACGGACGATCCCATCCGAAGCCGTCCATTTTTATAAAACCCAGCAACCAAAGAAGGAGCCAAATACCCGTCATGGCCACGATGCCGGCTGCCATGCCAGCCCAAAGTTCCCGTTTCCATCCCGATGAGGTCTGGATGCCAAACTCGTCGAATCTTCGTCTGTCAATAAAACGGCCCACGAGCACGATCGACACAACCATGCCCGCAGCGCTCACAAAAATACCCAAATATTCCGGGTTCAGTCCCGACAACTGGCCCAGCATGCCAACGGGAATAATGATCAGAATGGCCACTGCAAATTGCAGGACAAGCCTCCATCCTGCCCGCAGCCTGCCCTCCGATAGATTGGTGAAAATATTCATGCCCAAATATCCGAAAAGAAATTCCTATATCTTGCCAACAAGAGAAAATTCTACCACATCCCCTCCTCAATCCTCCAACCTCTCCTTCATCCTCCATCCTCACTTCAATCCTCCATCCTCACTTCAATCCTCCATCCTCAACCATCAATCCTCCAGTACCATGTGTGGCAGATACGCCGTTTTTGCCGGTAAGGAAAAAATCCAGGAGGCTTTCGGGGTAACATCCGACGACCCCGGCCTGTTCGAACCAAATTTCAACGCAGCACCGGGCTCCATGCTACCGGTCGTACTCCTTGGCAAGGCTAGAGTCAAACGCATTGGAACCCTGCGCTGGGGGCTTGTTCCGGGATGGGCCGACGACCTGTCGATGGGTTATTCGATGATCAATGCCCGCAGTGAAACCCTAATGGAGAAACCCTCTTTCAAGAAACCGTTCCAACGTCAGCGATGCATTGTTCCGGCCAGCGGGTTTTACGAATGGCAGAAGCTGGGGAAAGCCAAAATTCCATATTACATCCGCACCCTCGACCAAGAAGTGATGGGTTTTGCTGGTCTGTTTGACAAATGGGAGAAGGATGGGCAAACGGTGTTCAGTTTCACGATCATCACGACACAGGCGAACGATCTGCTCGCGCCGCTCCATGAGCGCATGCCCGTCATTCTTAAAAAGAAGAACTACGACGATTGGCTGGATCCCCTATTCGATGACTTCGACATCCTCCAGTCCATGATGAAGCCCTATCCAACCGAAAGGATGGCTTTGTACCGAGTGAGCGAAGCCGTGAACAGTGCGTCTAACAATGGTCCGGAGCTGGTCAGACCTGTGATGTGAGCAATTCGGTCATCTTGGGTGGCATCAGCTGATCAGGCAGTATTGCCTCGACATAACGAAAAAAGCCCGGCACGACCGGGCTTTTTAAAAATCGGCATCGAGCTTAGTTGCCGGCGCTGTCGGGCTGTACTGGAGTTGCAGGAAGAGCCGACGGCGACTCTGCCGGCTGCTGAGTCGACTCTGTCTGAGTTGGCGCCACGCCCCTGCTTTGCACGGCCGAGCGGGTGTTGTTGCTGTCGATGAAGAAGTTGGCCAAAACGCACAATACCAAAAAGGCACCGCCGAGGTAGGAAGTGGCTTTCGACAGGATGTCGGCTGTGCGACGGGCTCCGATCATCTGGGATGCTGGACCCATTGCTGCCAAACCACCGGAAAGACCTTGGCCCTGGCCGCTTTGCAGTAGCACTACAAGGGTGAGCAGAACGCAAATAAGAACGATTAAAATGAGGATGATGGTGTACAGCATGGTTGTTTCGTGGAATTTGTGCAAAAATCAGAAACCAAAAATACGGATTCGTACCATATTGTACAAAATCAATATCCGGCCCGCTTAGAAAGGATCTTTGTCAGGATGGTAGGAAAAAACCGTTTGATATATACGCCGAACCGCTCCGTACCTCCGATGATGGCCTCCTCCTTGCCTTTGGCCACGGCCTTCACGATCGTTTTGGCACATGTTTCAGGCGTTATGCCATGTGCTTGATTTTCGTCCATGACTCCCGTCGGTTTGCCATCCGGTCCCAGTGCGTTCACCGAGACGTCGGTTTTGATGTAACCTGGACACACCATGGTAACCTTGATCGGATAGCCGGCATTTTCGGCCCTAAGTGCTTCGAAGTATCCGTGTAGGGCATGCTTTGATGCGCAGTAGATGCTGCGGTAGGGCACGCCGAATTTACCCGAAAGGCTGCTGATCACAACGAAATGTCCGCGGCCCTGCCGTTGGAAACGAACGAGCTGCAGCCTGGTCAGGCGAACTGCCCCCATGAAGTTTACCTCCATGATGCGGTCTATGACGGCGTCGGTCACCTCCTCGGCGCGGGATCTCTGACTGATGCCGGCATTGTGCACAACGATGTCGACACGTCCCATCCAGCTCCAAGCCTTCTCGCAGGCGGCTTCAAACCCCGTGGCGTCTTCCATGTCTAACGGTAGCACAAGGTGCGTGCCCCCGCAGGCGTCGTTTACTCGGTCGAGGCGCTCGCGGCTGCGTGCCGACAAGATCAGCTTGGCGCCCTTCGATGCCCACACTTTGGCCATGGCCTCGCCGATGCCGGAGCTGGCACCTGTAATCCAGATGATGGAGTTGTTCATGCAGGGAAGATAGCGAGACGAGACGCGAGAAGCGAGACACGAGAGCGAGAGCAAGAACAAGAGCAAGAGCAAGAGCGAGAGCAAGAACAAGAGCAAGAACAAGAACAAGGAGCAAGGTGCGACGATTTCCCCTCTTGACAACTTGTCGGCGGGAGAGGGGCCAAGGGTGAGGTTGGTTGGTGGTGATTTACAAGATATTTGGTACCGGGGGCGTTATATTACAGCAGAGGGATAACCGATGTGTTTGTGCGACATCGAATGAGAGGAGGTAGTGTAATGTATACACGTATTAAATCGGTGGCCTTAGCGGTTGCGTTGCTTCTTGCCATGGGTGAGATTGCCTTTGCCCAAAGCGCTGTCGAGATCGTGCGCAGAGCCGATCTAAACATGCGCGGCGAATCGTCAGAGTCGGAGATCGTTATGACCATCTTGCGCCCGAATTGGACACGTTCCATTACAATGAAGGGTTGGTCGCTCGGCACTCACTATTCGATGGTCTACATCACGGCTCCGGCACGTGATGCAGGCACATCTTTTCTGAAACGCCGCAACGAGATCTGGAACTGGGTGCCGAACATCGGAAGAACGGTCAAACTTCCGCCATCGATGATGATGCAGTCTTGGATGGGCTCCGACTTCACCAACGACGACCTGGTGCGCGAATCGTCCATCGTCGACGACTACACGCATACCCTGCTTGGCGAAGAAACAATAGAAGGACTCCGCTGCCATAAAATCGAAATGAAACCCAAGCCCGATGCCCCTGTCGTGTGGGACCGCATCCTGGTCTGGATATCGACAGACGACTACCTGCAGCTTCGCAGCGAATTCTATGACGAGTTCGGCGAGCTGGTGAACATCATGGTCGGCTCGGACGTGAAGGTGTTCGACGGACGCAAAATCCCGTCGCGCATGGAGATGATCCCCGTCGAGAAAAAAGGTCACAAAACTGTCATGGAATACAAAAAACTGACGTTTAAGACCAATTTGAAGGAAGATTTCTTCTCGGTGGCAAACATGAGAAGGGTGAACTGATGCTCACGCTCATCCTCGCCTGGCGCAACATTTGGCGGAATCGACGCCGCACCCTCATCACGATGACCTCGATCATCATGGCTGTGGTGTTGTCGGCCGTGATGCAGTCGATGCAACGGGGTCAGTACGACATGATGATCGACCTTTCAGCAGGCCAGTTTTCGGGTCATCTGCAGTTGCAGGCCGATGGCTTTCTCGACGAGCCCACCCTCGATAACAGCATGGAACTTACTGACGAGCTGATCGAAACCGTAATGTCCGAACCCGGAGTAAAGGCGGCGGTGCCACGGCTCGATTCCTACGCCCTTGCAGCTGGATACGATCGTAGCCGTGCCGCCATGCTCATCGGCATCGACGTCGAGGAGGAGCGCCATTTGAGTGATCCGGAGAGCAAGTTGGTAGAGGGACGGTATTTTGTGTCAGATGCCGATCCCAACGTCATCATATCGCAGGGCTTATCCGAGTTTCTGAATGTCGGGGTTGGCGACACGCTTGTGCTCTTGGGCTCTGGTTATCAGGGAATGAGTGCCAATGGCGCCTATCCGGTAGTTGGCATCCTCAAATTTGGCCTTCCGGAACTGAACAAGGCGTTGGTTTACATGCCCATGGAGACCATCCACGATTTCACGGGGGCATATGGTCGTGTGACGGGGGTTGCTGTTTTAGTTGATAATATCAAGTATTCGTCAACCATTGCCGAGCGCCTGCAGTCCAAAATGCCCAAGGGAATTCTGTCGCTCGACTGGACCATCGTGATGCCCGACTTGGTGCAGGCCATCGAGGCCGACTACGGCAGCGGTTTTCTCATTCTGTTGGTGCTGTACATGGTAGTGGGTTTTGGCATTCTCGGAACCGTGCTCATGATGACGGCCGAGCGGTCGTATGAGCTTGGGGTCATGGGAGCGATTGGGACATCCAGAAGCCGGCTTGCGGGCATGATTACGCTCGAGATGTTCATGATCACAACAATTGCCACCATTGTCGGAATCATGTTGAGCTTGCCGGTGATGTACTATTACAACATCAACCCCATTATGCTACAGGGTGATATGGTGGCAACGATGCTCGAATACGGGATGGAGCCATACCTTCAATTTTCAACGAATCCGCTCATTCCGATCACACAGGCTGTGGTTGTGCTGCTGCTGTCGCTCGCGATAGCCCTCTACCCAATCTGGCACATGTACCGTCTTAAGCCTGTAGAAGCAATGAGGCGTTAACATGAACACATTGCCTGTAATAGCACTCAGCTGGAAAAACGTGTGGCGCAACCCGCTTCGCAGCAGCGTGGTCATTATTTCGGTAGTGCTTGGAGTTTGGGCTGCGCTCTTCACCGCTGCATTTATGAACGGCATGATCGTTCAGTACATGGATGTCCAGCTTGCAAACATCACGTCCCACATCCAAATACACACCGACGCGTACGAGGAAGAGAGGACACCTGCGGAGTTCATCCCCAATGTCGATGATGTCTTGGGAACCGTCCGCGGCACTCCCGGCGTGGAGCATGCCGTTGGTCGGGCCGTAGTCGATGCACTCATATCATCGAGTGCCGGCAGTTATGGAGTCACCGCCAAAGGGATCGATTTCGTGAACGAACCCACCGTCACCAACCTCCACAACCACATCCGCGAAGGTTCATACTTAAGTGATGAGGGGCGGAACTCGATCTTGATAGGCACCAAGCTAGCCAAACGTTTGAAGGTGCAGCTGAACTCGCGCATCGTGCTCAATGTGCAGGATGTTAACGGCATGCTCACCGCAGGTGCCTTCCGGGTGTCGGGCATATTCCACAGTCCTGATGCCAGAGTGAATGAAAACATGGTTTTTCTTCGGCAACGCGACGTGGCAAACTTGATTCTTGAACCGGGCGCCATACATGAAATCGCCGTTCTGATAGACGACTATAAAAAGGCCGACGACTACGCTGCCCGACTCGATTCGGTTTTGAACATGTCGGTCAAAAGCTGGGGAGACATATCGCCGGCACTGCGCTACACAGACAGTGTCACTGACATTTCACTGTACATTTTCATGATCATCATCGTCATTGCTCTGATGTTCGGGATCGTGAACACCATGCTTATGGCCGTGCTGGAACGCACTCCGGAGTTGGGGATGCTCATGGCTGTCGGACTTAGCCGTGGCAAGGCGTTTCTGATGATCATGTACGAAACGATCATGCTCACCATGGTAGGCGCCCCGTTCGGTATTGCGCTCAGTGCTCTGACAATCTATTACACGGGCATCAGTGGCATTGACTTGAGCGCGTTTGCACAGGGCTTTGAAATGTACGGGATGAGCTATCTGATTTACCCGGTGCTTGCAACAGAGCAATACATCAGCAATGCACTGATCATCGTTGTTGCTTCCATGGCTGCATCCGTATTGCCGTCATGGAAAGCGCTCAGATTAAACCCCGTCGAAGCCATAAGAAAACGGTAGAACCAAATTCGCGCACTATGTCTGTAATCGAAATACGTGATCTTACCAAAGTATACAACTCCGACAAGGTGCCGGTTCATGCCTTGAACGGAATTACATTGAATATAGAGCAGGGTGAGTTTGCAGCCATTGTGGGACCGTCGGGGTCAGGCAAGACCACCCTTCTAAACATAGTAGGTGGATTGGATGAGCCTAGCAGTGGATCGGTTATGATCAATGGGACCAATTTGTGGGGGCTGAATCGGTCTCAGCTGTCCAAGTTTCGCTTGCATCACATCGGCTTTGTGTTCCAGGCATACAACCTGATTCCGGTGCTTACCGCCAAGGAAAACATTGCGTTTATCTTGCAGATTCAGGGCCATTCGACCCGTGAGTGCCACGAAAAGGCCATGGCGATGCTGGAGGCGGTGGGCATCCCCGAGCAGGCCGACAAGCGGCCGTCCGAAATGTCGGGAGGCCAGCAGCAGCGGGTGGCAGTGGCGAGGGCGCTTGCTTCGAAACCCGATTTCGTGCTCGCCGACGAGCCGACGGCGAATCTTGACTCGAAATCGGCATCGAACCTTCTCGAAATTATGGAGAAGCTGAACCACCATGATGGCATCACCTTTATTTTCTCTACCCACGACCAAAGAGTCGTGGAACGTGCACACCGTGTTGTCACAATGGTTGACGGTTTGGTGGCATCAGATATCAATCAGCCGCATGCATGAAACGCGTCTGGCATATAGCGCTACTGGCAACCATGACGTGCCTCCACTTGCCGTCAGTTCTCGCTGCGCAGTCGTCATTTCAATACAAAGGATATCTGAAGGAACTTGGTGCCGTCTCGCTGAGTAACGACTTGGGCACGTTGAGGTTCGACAATATCGTGCATCATCGTCTTGAAACGAGTTGGCAAGCAGGCGGTGGATTCAGCGTGCGAGCCGACGTGCGCAACCGGTGGATATCGGGTTACACGGCCCGCAACATGCCGGAGTACGGCTCTCTCGTCAGCACTGACCCGGGCGCTGTCGATCTCAGCCATAATTGGGTCGAACGCCGCGGACATATCCTAAATTCATCGATTGACCGATTGCATGGGTCTTGGGTGGGCGACACTTGGGAAGTGCATATTGGAAGACAGCGCCTGAATTGGGGGAAGTCGATGGTTTGGAATCCGAACGACCTGTTCAACACCTTTTCGTGGCTTGATTTTGACTACGAGGAACGGCCTGGCACTGACGCCATCCGAGTGCAGCATAATTGGGGGTTTGCATCCAGTGCCGAACTCGGATACAAGATCTCGCGCGATATCAGCGAATCGGTGGTCGCAGGCATGTGGCGGGGTAATGTGGGCACTTATGACCTTCAGGGTATAGCCGGGTTCTATGCCGGCGACTGGGTGCTTGGTGGGGGATGGTCCGGGTACGTGGAGTCGTCGGGATTCAAAGGCGAAGCCAGCGTGTTTTTGCCCGACGGCACTTTTACGGCCTCGATAGGTGGTGACCACATGCTCTCAAACGGTGTCTACCTGTCCGGCGAGCTGCTGTACAACGGCGGATTCATTGATCAACCTGGAAGTGAGGCCGGCTTGTTTCAGCCACCACGTGCCAATAACTTGTTCATCGCTAAAACGGGTTACTTTGCGAATGCGTCGGCAAGTCCGCATCCGTTGGTGACGGTTGGGGCCGGCTTGATGGGCAGCTTCACGCGGTCGGTGCACATCCTCATCCCGCAGGTGAGTTACTCGGTGGCCGAAAACCTCGATTTCCTGGTCTTGGCGCAGTTGCTTCGTGGCAGCTCCCTAAGTGGGCTTACCGACACCCCGAATGGCGTGTATGCACGCCTCAAATGGTCGTATTGAGTCACTCCGCTACCACGATCGGCCGCTGGTAACGTACCGTGGCGCCATATTCGTCGAGACCTTCCACGCTCATGATCCAGCGACCGGTACGGTCCCCCGTCCAAAACGCGATGCGCATGATGCCCTCGTTGTTTGCTGCTTTGGCAGGAGCCCAATAGAGGGTACTGCGCAAATCTGGTTTTCGGTTCAGGTCGGAGGATATGCCATAATCGGGAGAGTAAAACTCCCGCGGATGCGAGAATCCGCTTACCGATATGTTCGACAGATTGCTGCGGTCCACCTCTCGACCGCCTCTTGTGACGATGCTCACTACTCCACCGGCGGCACGACTGCCGTACATGGCGGCATTGGGCCCACGAAGCACTTCGATCACCTCGACGTCGGTGGCATTAATCAGACCGGCGTCGAGGCGCCAGTCGGCCTCCATGCCGTCGATCAGCAACAGCGGAATGCATCCCTCATTGTTGCAGAACTCGTTTTGATACAGACTCGAGCTGCTGCGATCGCGGAATACCCAATAGTGACGGAATCCGTCGAATTCCTGTGTCACGTGCAATCCGACCGATTGTCGCGCCAAAAAGTCGAGCGCTTTGCCTGAGACATGGGGCTGGTCCTGAACCCGTATAATGCGGTCGGGTTCGATAAGCAGCCGAGTGGGTGCCGGCCTGTCGCGGACTCTGGTATCGGTTACGGTAATCTCTTCGAGAGTGATCGCAGGCATTTCGAGCCCATATCTGCGGTCGACGGCAAGCCGCTGCCGCACCGATTCCTGGTAATCGGCATAGAGTCCTGTCAGATCATTGTCGGTCCTGCCCGGCAAATTCCGAGATCCTCCCCGCGGTGTGATGATGTCGAGCAGCTCGATGCGCAGCTCCACGCGTCCGCCACGATCGTCGGCATGGACCGTAATTTGCGTCGAGTCTGCGAACACCATGTCTTCGACCGTAAAATAGCCCTGCGAATCGGTGACAGCTTCACCTACCCCGCCGTCACCCGACCGATGCATCACCACCACCTTGCTGCCTGCAATGCCTTCGCGCGTGTTCGACAGGGTCACCCGTCCGCGAACGTCGAATCCCTCAGATGGTTCCGGCAATGGATCGACCTGCTGGTTGATGACATCCGGCCACGAGAATCTGCGCCAGCCATGCGTCATCATGAGCAAGTCGACGTGCTCCCGTCCATTTCCAAAAAGGTATTGACCCAAGTTCGGGATGGACCCATGCAAGTCGCTTCCAATCTGCAGCCATGAGCTGATGTCGATCGCTGTGTCGCTATGTGCGGCTTCCTCTGTCACACGGATCGCCACACTCGGGTAAGCCGCGACTCCTTGCACTTCAAACTGGAGGGGTATTTCGACCAAGCTTCGGGGAGTGTACGAACTGTTCGCCGAAAGCGCATTGACCTCAAGTGTATCTGCGGCGTTCGAATGGTAAAACAGACGTTCGGCTATCGGATTTCCGGTCGAATCGAACGTGGTGACATGGATGATGCCTGACCGAAGCCGTTCGGCAGGGATGAATCCCTCCAGAATAACCATGGCCTCGGTGCTCAGTGCCGCCCAAACGGGCGTGCCGCGCTGGTGGGCCACAATGGTGAGGTCCTTGCGGGGTTCCGTCGAATGAAGACTCACCGCTGCTCCCGATGGCGACGGTTCGACAGTGAGCTGCAACCCGGAGGTTTTGACCTGTGGCAAATCGACGCGTGCTTCCTTGCCGCCAGGCAGGTCGATCACGGCGATGTAGCGATCATCGGATTCTGGAACGATTTCAAAAAAGCCAAGTCCGTCGAACACCGTGTGGAAGCGGGCGACTTCTTCTTCGTTTCGGTTTAGCACCTTGCCGCTAACTTCGGCGCCGGTGCCGTCGGGAAAGGCCGCCTTGAAAGCGACCCTTGTCTTCAGTTGGTTCACGAGATCGCCCGATTCGGGGAAGAATCGCACGGTCGGCTCGGAACCTTGCGGGGGGATCCTGAAGGTGAGGCTATGGCTGCGGCGCCTGTCGGACCATGCGAGGTTCAGACGTGGGTCGCCATCATTCCACCAGTCGATCTGGGCCGGGATGTCGGCAAAGAGCGTGCCAGAGCTGGACGCCCTGAAACTGCCGGCATCGTGAAGTATCGCCTCGCGGGCTGTCGTGATTTGTATCGACACGTCGCGGTCGGTAGGCAGGTCATCGCCCGAGGTGTCGATGGTGAACCCGACCGACAGCGTGTCGTCGGCGAAGGAGTAGGAGGGTCCTATGGGTGGGATGTCTGCGTTCAGGATGCGCAGGTTCCTGCGGAATTGGAAACCCTCGTCATAATCGCGCATCCTTTTTGTGTATGCACGGATCTGATATTCGCCCGATGGCAGATCGATCGGCAGTTCGAATTGCGCAGCCGCGCGTCCCACCGTGGTCTGAAACATCCGGCTCAGCTGCGACTGGCCCCACATGTCCACCAGATCGATGTGCACCATTCCCGACACGGCAACCGGCTCGTGGGTGATGCCATCGACCACCCAGACCGACATCCAAATGGTCTCGCCAACGGTGTACACCTCTTTGTCGCTGAGCACATACAGCTTCTCTGGAGCCGCAAGTTCGGACCACCGCTTCATCGACGAAAGAATTTTTTCGGCCTGTGATTGCGCCACAACAGTAGAGTCAGTTATCGCCAGCAGAGCGATAACAGCCGACACGGCAATTCGGAAAGCTATTTTCTGCATCCCTCGAGTGGATATTCGTTTAGTTATTCGATTCAATCTATTTCAACACGCGATCATAATCAATGATTTCCGGCTTTCAGCCTTAACCCATGACAAGGCCACGTCCATGAATGCTTCCTCAAAGATTCGTATCTTTACGTTCCCGTAACGCTCACATAACGTCCCCCATGTTAGATAAGCCCAAAGACTATTGCGGCATCTTCGGCGTGTTCAACCATCCCGATGCCGCAATGCTCACGTATTACGGACTCCACGCTCTGCAGCACCGTGGACAGGAATCAGCCGGAATCGTAACATCGTTGTTCGACCCGGTTAAGGGGAAGAAGGTGATGCGCATCCACAAGGATTTTGGCCTTGTGCTTCAGGTGTTCGACGACAAGAATCTATTCAATCGCACGCTTCTTGGCGACGCAGCCATCGGTCATAACCGTTACAGCACCAGCGGCTCGTCGAACAACCCTATGAACATCCAGCCGTTTCGCGTGCATTACAGCATGGGCAACCTCGCGATCGGCCACAACGGCAACTTGACCAATGCCCGCCAGCTCCGCAGCAGGTTCATCAACGAGGGAGTGCTTTTCCAGAGCACGTCCGACACGGAGATGATCCTACACCTGATCTCGCACTCGAAGAAGGAGACCGAGATCGAACGCATCCTCGATGCACTGCATCAAATTGAAGGTGCCTACTGCCTGGTGATCCTCACCGACGACAAGCTCATCGCCGTGCGCGACCCGAACGGTTTTCGCCCGCTGGCACTTGGCATGATCGACGGCGCCTATGTGGTGGCCAGCGAAACCTGCGCCTTCGACATCATCGGTGCCGAGTACATCCGCGATGTGGCGCCGGGCGAGGTGCTGGTGATCGACCGCGAGTCGGTGAAGGAGGGTAATGAGCCTGTTTCCTACCATCTGCCGCCCAAGCCGGGCACCGAAACGAGCCAGTGCATCTTCGAATATGTGTACTTCTCGCGTCCCGACAGCCGCATCTACGAGGAGAACGTCGACAAGGTGCGCCGCAAGATCGGCAAGTTCCTGGCGAAGGAGCATCCTCTTCCGGGCTTCATCAAATTCAAGGGCGACAAGGCTCCTGTTGTGATCTCCGTGCCCGACTCATCCAATACGGCGGCCCTCGGCTACGCCCGCGAGAGCCAGAAGATGGGGTATGCCTGTCACTTCGAGATTGGCCTGATTCGCAACCACTACGTGGGACGCACTTTCATCGCGCCCGGGCAGCAGGCCAGGGAGTTGAAAGTCCGAACCAAGTTCAATACAGTGCGCGGTGTGATCGAGGGGCGCTCTGTCATCATCGTCGACGACTCCATCGTGCGCGGAACCACGAGCAAGTACTTGGTCGACATGATCCGCAAGGCCAATCCGCTCGAAATCCACTTCCTGGTCAGCTCGCCCCCCATCACGCACCCGTGTTTCTATGGAATGGACTTCCCTAGTCCAGAAGAGCTGATTGCCAACATGTACGACGGCGATGTGGACGGCATCGCCAAAGAGCTGGGTGTCGACAGTCTTCACTACCTGTCGGCCGAGGGCCTGGTTGAGGCGGTTCGTGAGGCGAATGAATCGCCCCGTGGCTATTGCACGGCCTGTTTTACAGGAAAGTATCCGGTACCAGTAAACCATGGGGTCGAAAAAGAGGAAAACGAACCGGTCTGATGCAAATCACTTCTGCACGTTACCTCAAGAGCGCCGAGCGGGTTGACCAATCACCAGATCATGCCATACCCGAAATTTGTTTCATCGGACGCTCCAATGTGGGCAAATCGAGCCTGATCAACTCGCTGACCAACCACGCCAGACTGGCGAAGACCAGCGGCACGCCTGGCAAGACTAGGCTTCTCAATTTTTTTATCATCAACGACGGGGATTGGTGCCTGGTTGACCTTCCCGGCTATGGATATGCCAAAGTATCGCAGGAACAGCGCGAGAAATGGGACCAGACCATGATGAAATACATGCTCGAACGCAAGAATCTTGCACTCATCGTCATGTTGGTCGACTCCAGGCACGATCCGCTAGAGAAAGATCTCGATATGGTGTTCTGGCTTGCCGAGAACCAATTGCCGTTCATTCTTGTACTTACCAAAGTCGACAAGCTCAGCAAAAGCGCTGCGAAGCAGTCGCAAAACAAGTTCCGAAAGGCGCTCAATGAGATGAACATCGAGACGGATATTATGTTGACGTCGGCATCCACCAAAGATGGCATGGATGCATTGCGAGACGTCATTTCGGGTTTTTTGACAGACAGCACATCAACAGAATCATCATAACAGGACTTTACCCTCATGTCTTACTCCATTTTGCTGCTCGACGGTGTGGATCCGGTCTGCGCCGAAATCTTCCAAAGCCGTGGGATGACCGCGGTGGATGCACCCAAGCTTAAGGGTGACGAACTCATTGCCGAAATCGGCAAGTACGACGGCATTGTGGTCCGCTCGGCCACTAAGGTCACCAAAGACCTCCTGAAGCATGCCACGAACCTCAAAATAGTAGGTCGTGCCGGAGTTGGCGTCGACAACATCGACATCGAGGCCTGCACCGAAGCCGGCGTTTTGGTGATGAACACCCCCGACGGAAACACGATCTCGACCGCCGAGCACGCCTGCGGCTTACTGCTCGCGTTGGCAAGGAATTTGCCCGATGCCGTCGGTTCGCTGAAGAACGATGCCTGGGACCGCAAGAAGTTCATGGGCACCGAGCTTCACGGCAAGCGCCTCGGTGTGATTGGTCTCGGTAAGATCGGTTCGGCCGTGGCCCAGCGCATGAAGGCCTTTGGAATGACCATCCTTGGTTATGATCCATTCACTACCCGCGAGAAGGCGGCCGAAATGGGCATCACCCTATATGAACTCGACGAGGTGCTCTACAACGCCGACTTCCTCACCGTCCACACGCCGCTCACCGACAAGACCCGCGGATTGGTGTCGTTGGCGAATGCCGACAAGCTCAAGAAGGGTATCAAGCTTGTGAATTGCGCCCGTGGTGGCATCTTTGTGGAAGAAGACTTGCCAGAGTTGCTCGACAGGGGAATCGTAGGCGGCGTGGCGCTCGACGTGTTCACCGAAGAGCCTCCGACACCGGCCATTTACAACATGGTGAAGCATCCCCTCGTGATCTGTACACCGCATTTGGGTGCATCGACTGAAGAGGCACAAGGTAAGGTTGCCGGACAGGTAGCCGAGCAAATGGCTGACGGATTTGAAGGAAAAAGCTACATCGGCAGCCTCAACGGCAAGTCGATTGCACTCAGCATGAACGCCGAAGTGCAGCCGTTTCTGCGCTTGGCAGATCTTCTCGGAGCATTTGCAGCACAGGTGGCACCATCGCATACCGATATGATATCCGTCGAATTCGCCGGATCCTGCGCCCAGTATGCGGAGGTGCTCACCGATGCTGTGCTCAAGGGCTACTTGGGTAAGACCGTCGACGATGTGGTGAACTTGATCAACGCCCGCCACTATGCCGATCAGCGTGGACTCAAGATCCGCGAGACAACGAGCCGAAATGCCGACACCTACGCCGATCTGATCACAGTCTCGCTCGGCAAGGATGCCGTTTATAACCACATTGCCGGCACGGTGTTCGGGGAGGATGACTATCGTATCGTGAACATCGACGGCTTCGCCATCGAGCTGCGCATGGACGGCGACATCATCCTGTACCGCAACGTCGACAAGCCGGGCATGCTGGCGGCCGTGAGTTCGGCGCTTGCAGGGCAGCAGATCAACATCGGGGCCCTGAGTCTTGGACGATCGGGCAAAGGTGGGGAGGCAATCACCGCCGTCACCGTCGACAAACCGCTCACCGATGTGGAACTTGATCCCATCCGCTCCGTAGAAGGTGTGCATGGGGTGATGTACGTAGCGATCTAATGTGCACAATTTCGTCACAATAGGATTATTTGCATAAATTCCTCATGCTGATGCATTCGACCATGTTCGATGCGTCTTCGGCGACCATTTTCCCACGTGATTGTCAACATCCGCGACCATGAAGAAAGCAACCGCAGAGCAGAAGCAGTTTGAAAAGATTCCGGTTCACATTTTCGATGCAGCCAAATCGGGCTCGATCTTTGTAGCCCAGCAGATTGCCGAGCTCATCCGCGAGAAGGCAGCCAAGGGCGACGTCGCCGTTCTTGGCTTGGCCACCGGATCGTCGCCCACGCGCGTGTATGAGGAATTGGTGCGCATGCACCGCGAAGAGGGGCTGAGCTTCCGCAACGTGGTCACCTTCAACCTCGACGAGTACTACCCCATGAATCCGGCGTCGCTGCAAAGCTACGTTCGCTTCATGAACGAGTATCTGTTCGACCACGTGGATATCGACCGTGCGAATGTGCACGTCCCCGATGGTACCATTGCCCGCGACAAGGTGTACGACTACTGTGCCGACTATGAGAAAAAGATCATGGATATGGGCGGGATCGACATCCAGATATTGGGGATTGGCCGCACGGGACACATCGGCTTCAACGAGCCGGGTTCCAAGCAGAACTCCATCACCCGTCTGATCACGCTCGACCACATCACGCGGATCGACGCCGCCAGCGACTTCTTCGGCGAGGAGAACGTGCCGCGCAAGGCCATCACCATGGGCGTTGGCACGATCTTGAAGGCGCGTCGCGTGTTCCTGATGGCTTGGGGCGAGGGCAAGGCGAAGGTGATCCAGCAGACCGTGGAAGGCGACATCACCGACAGCATCCCGGCCACCTTCCTTCAGCTGCATCCCCACACCGAATTTATCTTGGATGAGGCCTCGTCGGCGCAGCTGACACGATTCAAGACGCCTTGGCTGGTCGGACATGTGGACTGGGACGACAAACTCATCCGCAAGGCGGTGGTCTGGCTGTGCCAGAAGGTGGACAAGCCGATCCTGAAGCTCACCGACATGGATTACAACGAGCATGGGATGAGCGACCTGATCAACGACCATGGTCCGGCCTACAGCATCAACATCAACGTGTTCAATCAGTTGCAGCGCACCATCACGGGCTGGCCCGGCGGCAAGCCGAACGCCGACGACAGCAATCGTCCCGAGCGTGCACAGCCCTTCCCAAAACGGGTGGTGATTTTCAGTCCGCACCCCGACGATGACGTCATTTCGATGGGGGGCACCTTCATCCGCTTGGTCGACCACGGCCATGAGGTGCATGTGGCGTATCAGACCTCCGGCAACATTGCGGTTTTCGACGACGATGCCATCCGATTTGCAGACTTTGTGACCGATTACAGCGACACCTTCGGGCTGGCCGAATCGCAGGCCACCGAGCTGTTCCGCCGTGTGAGCGAGTCGCTCAAGAACAAGC
>CAYZWQ010000002.1:8664-39225 GCA_964481355.1 uncultured Chitinophagales bacterium | reverse complement strand
TCGACTCCGAAGAGGTGAAGACTATCAAGGGACTCATCCGTCGCGGCGAGGCCAAGGCAGGCTGCCGGTATGTGGGCATTCCCGACGAAAATGCGCACTTCTTGGATCTGCCGTTCTACGAGACCGGCACCGTGCGTAAAAAGCCACTCGGCGAGGAGGACATTCAGATTACGATGGATTTGCTACGCAAGATCAAGCCGCATCAGATCTACGCGGCCGGCGACCTTTCAGATCCGCATGGCACACACCGGGTGTGTTTGGCGGCCGTGATGGAGGCCGTGCGCCGTCTGCAGCACGAAGACTGGATGAAAGACTGCTGGGTTTGGCTCTATCGCGGGGCATGGCAGGAGTGGGATGTCGACCAGATCGAGATGGCCATTCCGTTGAGTCCCGGTGAGCTGCTGCGCAAGCGCCGTGCCATCTTCAAGCACCAGTCGCAGAAAGACCGTCCGCTGTTCCCCGGCAGTGACCCGCGTGAGTTCTGGCAGCGCGCCGACGACCGCACCCGAGGGACGGCCAAGCTATACGACGACCTAGGCATGGCCGAGTACGAGGCGATCGAGGCCTTCGTGCGCTGGCAGGCGTGAGGCAGAAAGAAGGTCCTTCGCTGACTTGTAGATCTAGGATAAAAGAAGGTCCTTCGCCGACACCGCCCCGATCCTTCACTACGTTCAGGACCTTCGGCTCGGTGTGTCATCCTGAGTTGACCCATTGAGGGCGGAGCCTGAAATGTCTGCGAAGGACCTTCTTTATAAACCACTGATGGCACAGATGACACCGATGGGAGTGTATCGTGATGATTCGACTCTCAGCGGAGAGAATATCGATGGAACTGTAATTGCTCGTCAGACCGGCTCATTTTTATCATCTCGTTTGGACCGATGAACATCACGACCCCTTTATCATCGTTTGGCATATGATAACATTTATCAAAGCTCAGATCACAGGAATAGAATAGGTTTCTCTTGTTTTTTGAATCGCTGACATTGACGAATACATACCGATCATTGATTTTGCGGATATCAGCAACAATGTGTTTGCCAATCAATTGCTGGACCGCGTTATATGTGTTTCCAACTTCTATCTGATTTGCAGTGGCGTCTTGGCGTAATCTCACAAACTCTTTTTTATCTGGAAATGGTATGGGAATAATTTTACGATCTATTTTTCCATACACACTCGAATTTTGACTCAATAGTACGATAGAAAGATCAAATTGATTAAGTAGAGCAACTCCGTTTGGAGTTTTGATCGTATTGTTGGTTACCCCCATGCGATATCTGAGGTTGAAAAACGGAAGGTCGTCGCTAAACTTATACGCGGCCTTAGTATTCAATTGTGAATCATATTCTGTGATTTCTAAAATCTTGTTTTGGAAGGTAGTGTAGCTGATGAATCCATCACCAGTGGAACTAAGCGTTTCGCCACCCATGTACTTTGAACGCCGAAATTCCTCAGTAGAGCAAGTTTTTGTATTTACATCATATACATAAGCCTGAATCGGAGCAGATGATATAAGTAACTTCGATTCAGTTAACCTTACGATATTGTATGGTTTAAAGGGTACGCCGGGGTGGCATGACTCAGGATCGAACGTTTTCAAGTATCGAAATGAATCATCTAGGATGTGCACTTTTCCAGCATTGATGTCGAGTAGGAAAATATTATTGCCTACTTTTTCCACTCTTGTGATGTAAGCAATAAGTATATCAGAATTAAAATCAGTCGAGGCTACATAGCGAGGTGTTGGCGGTTGCGCTGTTATCGTAGAATGTGCGGCAATATAAATGAGTATTGCAAAAGGCCAATTCCAATGGTGCTTCATGTTATCATGTCTTATGCTAAAGCTAATTATTGATATAATCGCATGTTGGACCGTATTCAGTGCATTCGCAATGGTTTGCGGTTCTACAGAAATGATATACCCAAGTTTGTCCCTCCATTTCTAAGCACGGACTAGGTTCTGAAGGATATTGTGGTAACCAATTATATTGAGCCCATACGGTTTGTTTATAAACTTGATATGGGTTTCCATGATTACAAGACATTTCATCCATTTCTAAAACTGCGCTTAAATTTACAACTGTATCTAAGATGATCTCAGTCGTGACGATTTCATCCCTGACGACATCCAATGCCGTATTATTACTGTTTATTGGAAAAATCAGCGTTCCTGATAGTAAGATCATAAGATATAATAGGAGTTGAAGATGTAGCATGATGACTTAATTAAAAATTATGTAATTATATTCATTATGTAACATATAAGTTAGATTTTCATAAGTCAAGCAGGCTTCAATACTTTCTCGTTTATTATTTTGGGTACAAAGGAGGGGATTTTTTCGGCATAGCGGGTTTCAGTGGTTATGATTTGAACCACTGATAGCACAGATGACACAGATGGGTTTAAATTTGAAAAGTTATTAAATAATACTATTGTATCACAAAGCAACATTATTGACTACATTTTGATACCATGGTATTACCCATTACGCCGATAATTTCACAGCGGAGTTTTCGTCGATCGATGAAGTGATCAACGCAGCCTCGAAACCGAAGCCCAAGAGAGGCCGACGCACATGATGGAGCCTCTCGCCGGCCTATGATCTGACATTCTCAAGTGGACCCTGGGGACAACAGAGCATGATGGTGATGGGCGAAGGTCTAGCCGTTACGGAACGCCATCTCATCGATCTTGGGGTGGAAGCGGGGCTGGGGCGCAGTGTCCTCGAAATAATGATCGATCAAACAAATCAGGCACTATGCCGTTGGCCAAAGCTAGCGTCAGATTACGGTGTTAGTCAACAAACCTCCAAATTCATCCAACAGCGCTTCGATGCGCAAAAAAGGGGTAATCTGCCCCGATGCTCTAGATCTCCTTGATCTTACCCGCAATCGCGATCAGTGCCCTGGCCCTGTGCGAAATGGCGTTCTTCTCTGCCGGAGCCATCTCGGCAAAGGTGCGCCCGTCGCCGTCGGATGGTAGGAACACCGGGTCGTAGCCAAATCCGGCCTCCCCTCGGCTCTCACTAACAATACGCCCCTCGGCCACGCCATCCGCAAACAGATGCTCCGCATCCGATAGGCGCAGCGCCATCACCGTCCGAAACCGCGCGGTACGGTCGGCATCGGCAACCCCCTTTAGTTCCCCCAACAACTTGGCCACATTGTCTTCGTAGGATGCGTTCGGTCCGGCATAGCGGGCAGAATAGACTCCTGGACGTCCACCGAGTGCATCCACTTCCAGACCGGTGTCGTCGGCCAGGCTGGGCAGCCCCGTGTGAAGATACACCGCGTCGGCCTTGAGCAGGGCGTTCGCCTCGAGGGTGTCGCCGGTCTCGTCGACCTCATGCATGGGCGGGAAATCGGCCAAGGTGAGCACGTTGATGCCCAAGCCGCCGAGGATGTCGCGCATTTCCTTCACTTTGTTCGGGTTGGCGGTGGCCAACACCAGCTTGGAAGGCGCCGACGGCATCAGCTTGGGATTTCGCTGAGCATCCGGATGGCCGTGTAGCGGTTCTCAATCTCCGACTGGTCGAGGTCGTAGAGGCGCTCCGGACCGAACCGCTCCACGCAGAAGCTGGCCATGACGGTGCCGAAGATGACGGCGCGGCGGAAGTTTGCGTCGCTGAGGTCGCCGGTGCGGTCGAGCCATCCGCTGAAGCCGCCGAGGAAGGTGTCGCCGGCGCCGGTTGGATCGAACAGGTCGAGCACGGGGAAAGCCGGGGCCGAGAAGATGCCCTCGTCGGTGAAGAGCAGGGCTCCGTGTTCGCCTTTCTTGATGATGAGGCGATCTGGACCCATGTCGCGAATGGCCCTCGATGCCTTGATCAGGTTCGATTCGCCCGAAAGTTCGCGTGCCTCCGAGTCGTTGATGATGAGCACATCCACCCGTTTGAGGGTGTCGAGCAGCTCGGCCTTGGCGCCCTCGATCCAGAAGTTCATGGTGTCGGCAACCACCAGCTTGGGTTTCTCGATCTGGTCGAGCACACGTCCCTGAAGTGATGGCTGGATGTTGCCGAGGCAGACGATGTCGCTGCTGCGGTAGGCGTCGGGGATGACTGGATTGAACCGCTCGAACACGTTGAGCTGGGTGTCGAGCGTGTCGCGCGAGTTGAGGTCGAAGTGGTATCGACCTGCCCAGAAGAAGGTCTTGCCCGATGGGTCGAATTGGAGGCCCGTTAGGTCGATGTCACGATTGCGGAGCTTTTGGACGTCGGACTCGGCGAAGTCGTTGCCGACCACACCCACCAGGCGGTTATGCTGCGAGAAGTAGCTCGATGCCAGCGAGATATAGGAGGCCGAACCTCCGAGAATGCGGTCCACTTTTCCGAAGGGGGTTTCCAGGCCGTCGTATGCGACCGAACCGACGATAAGTACGCTCATAATGGGGTTTCAGTTCGAGAATAGGGGCGTAAATTACGCAATTATAGGGAATCCTGTGCAGTATCTCCCCTCAGCTGCCACAATCGGCGATCAGTTATCAGCAAAAACTATGTTAACAGCTCAGCGTTACCGCTGATGCGGTGAGACTCGTCGCAGTGGCTAACAAATGGAGGATTCTAAAAAGGAGTAGTCACTAGTTGCATGTTGCACATTGACAAGATTTTAACAAATCACTACGTTACATATGGATATACGCGAATTGCCGCAGCGGTGTTTGCGTGCTGATGCGGGAGTAGCTCAGTTGGTAGAGCGTCAGCTTCCCAAGCTGAAAGTCGCGGGTTCGAGCCCCGTCTTCCGCTCTTAAAGGTAGAATAGTAGAGTGGTTGAGTAGTTAGTGGTAAGCTGCCTACGGCAGGGGTCTTTACAGGATGACATTGTGGATTATTGAAGTTAAGACCCCTGCGGGGTGTTGTAGTCCCCGATCCCCAGTCACTAGTCACTAGTCACTAGTCACTAGTCACTAGTCACTAGTCACCATTTTCCGTATATTACCAGTCTGCCGGTCCCATGGTCAAACGGATATGACGTGAGCCTCCGGAGCTCAAGGTCCAGGTTCGATTCCTGGTGGGATCACGAGAAGAGACGCGATAGGCAAGAAGCGAGAGACGAGAATCGAGAATCGAGAAGCGAGGCGCTGTAAATATTTATATAATTTCGCCATCCCGAGCGTGTCGTATTGGTGACTTTTCTGTGTACATTTGTTTGTCCGCATAAACAAAATGTACATATGTCTAAATGGGAGTCAACAATGAAGAAACGGGCCATTTTTTTGCTTGCGCTTCTTATGAGTGCGGCAATCACCTTTCAGGCGCAAGCGCAGGAGGAGTGGGTATGGGACGAATATGGTATTGCATTTACCCTTGCCAAGGGAATGAAAGTGACGCAGAACGATGGTGAAACGTTTACCGCCGAACGAAACAATCTCTTTTTGACCATGGCCCCGATCGTCGATGCCGAAATCAATGAGGATGACTTGGCTGAGGCAGTCATTTCGATGGCCATTGACATGGATTATGACGATATCGATGACGCCGACGAACTGGAGCTGGGCGATTTGATCGGCTACTATGTCGAGGGCACCAAGGATGGAGCCGGGGCGTTCGTGATTGCGCTTCTCGACACGGAAAGCGCCAGCAACTACCTGGTCATCATCGTGTTCGACGACGATTCGCGTGATGAAGCCATGGAAATAGCACTGTCTTTGTACGCCTACGACGCCGAATAAATAAACTGCATAATAACCCGTCACAACTCATAGTGACGGGTTATTCATCGAGTAGGAAGGCGTTGCACACTCCTATAAACTATGATTAAATCTGATACAGCAGTTCAGGCTCTCCATACGTTATTTTTGTCAGAAAGAACAAGAAAAAAAGCAGAGTATATCGTCGTTATTACTGCTATCGTCAGTTTTGTTGCCCACCTGATGCTCATTATGCTGCACAATCAGGGTTTGTTGGGGGCAAGCATTTCGTCGAGTTTACTTACGAATCCAATTAGTGCCATCTATACACCATTCTCGTTCATTCTATTGTACGAAGTTTTCTTATTGGTGTATTATTTGCCTCAGTCGATCAGCAAATACATCGGCAAACAGTACGAAATCATTACTCTTATACTAATTCGGCGGATTTACTACGATTTGGCTAATCTGGAGTTCACCGAGTCGTGGTTTCGCGTTCAAAGCGACCTTCAATTCACATACGACATCATCGGCACACTCCTGTTGTTCGGGTTGATTTTACTCTTTTACAAGATCAATGACGGTCGAAGCAAAGATCAAGCCCTCTCCGAAGGGGTGATCTCATTCATCAGAATCAAGAAAATCATTGCTCTCATTCTCGTGCCCATTCTTGTTATCCTAGCATCTTGGAATTTGTTCGATTGGGTGTACGGATTAGCATACGAAACTATCGAGGTGGATCTATCCGTAAAAAAGTTGAATACCATCTTCTATGATGAGTTTTTCACGATCCTGATCATGACGGATGTGTTGCTCCTACTGATCTCCTTTTTGCATACGGATTCGTTCAATACCGTTATCCGAAATTCAGGATTTGTGATATCAACCATTCTCATCAAATTGTCTTTCAGCACCGACGGATTGCTAAATACCATATTAATGGTCGTTGCGGTCCTATTCGGCGTTATCATCTTATGGCTTCACAACCAGTATGAAAAGATGGACGAAGCCAGAAAAAAAGCTGAGACTTAGTACACCTGAACGGTTTTCAAGAGGATCCTATACCCCTCATCTGCGTTGGTCGTTGCCATGATGATGCCTTCGCTAGTCCAGGTCATGCGGGGGAAACCAGTGCCGCGTTTTGTGTTGGCTTCGCCGAGGAAATGGACCTCGCCAAGTGGGCTTCTTTTGGGCCAGTTGCGTAACACAAGCTGGGGCTGCTCGCTATCGGAACCCATCCAGCTGATCCACGCGGTATCGTAATCATCGAGCACAACGTCGACGCGACCGTTGGTGCGACCTTGGTCGACAACGACCGGCTCTGCGAAGGTGAGTCCACCGTCTTCAGAGCGGGCGGCCTTAACAGTGGCGACATCCGTATCCATGGTGAACCACACGGCGACGACCGAGTTGCCGTATGATGCCAGCCGCGGTCCGTTCACCGGACAGCCATTGATCTTCCATCCGTCATTGTGGATCATACGCGGCTCGCTCCAAGTATCGGATTGCAGTTCGTATCGAGCGACCGCGATGTCGCGGATCTCCCGTTCTGAGCGATCTCGGTAGATCACCATCGCCCCACCCGGCACCGCCACGAGGCTGGTCTGGCAACAGTCGCAGATGGCGTCATCAATTTCGTGCTCGCTGGTCAGGCTGCCGTCGCGATGCACGATGGCCGACCGCAGGGTCATGGCACCGCTCAGATCGGAGACGGCATCTTCTTCGCCCGAGTCGTGCTCGCCATGGCTTTCGTGATCATCGTGACCTCCACCTCCAGTGTTGCGTCCGTCGAGCCATACGGCCATAATCCTATCGCCATCCAACGCTATCATGGATACGAAACCGTGTTCTGTAGGGGTGCCATCGGTATGAGGTGAGAATGCAGGTCCCCAGGATCCGTCGGCATTGCGGAACGACATCATCACATGGTAGGCATACGTTCCGCCGGGTACCTTCTGCAGCCAATGTGCAGCGACAGGCTTGCCGTCGTGGCTCACCACCGACGGGAAGTCGGCCCAATTCACGAAGAAGCTGTCTGATTCGACCACCGTTTCAGGGGTGCTCCATGTGCGGCCGGATAATGTCGCCACTTGAACGGCATACTGCGTGCTGTCGATCTGCTGCAGCCAGCTCATCGAGGTCACATCGCCCGAATGGTGGAGGTAGGGGTATCGGGATCCATCGGCGGCGGGGGAACCCAAGGGGGTTGTGGTTGTTTCTGTATCGACGGGTTGGCCACAGCCGGCCGCTAGAACGGTCGCGAAAAAACCGCCGTAAAGTATGTTGTGTAGGCGCATGTCCTAAATGAGTTGGTGCATCCTCCTGTTTGTAAGTCGTCGATCTGGCGACCATGGTTTAGCAATATAACGGATAGACCTATATTCAACCATTCGATCTATTCAAATCACACATATAATGAAGCGCGTCTTTTTGGCCCTATCCCTAGTTTTTGCATCGTTCATCGCCGTTTATGCGCAGGATGTAAACATTGTGACGCAGACCGAGTCGGTTTGGAACGCCCTTCAGGCTCACTGTGGGCAAGCCTTTGCAGGGGTTGTGGTGAGTGTGCCCGAGGGCGACACGCAGCTGGCGGGAGTCGAGGAGATCGTCGTGCATTTCGACAGCTGCACGGATACCTTCATACGTGTGCCATTCCACCTGAAGAAGGATGACGGCATCTGGAACCGCTCGCGCACGTGGATCTTCATCCGCAACGAGCACGGCATCGAGCTGCGCCATGATCACCGCACAGAGAATGGCGGCGAGGATACCACAACCTGGTATGGTGGATTCGCCCATAAGGACGTCACATCGAACCAGGTTGAATTTGTGCCCGAGCAACGGGTAATGGTTGACGGACCCAACGGCGGATGGCGGGTCATCATGGAACCCGGAGTACGCTACGTGTACGGAACCATCCGTGCCGGCGAGTTTCGTCATCGGCTCGACTTCGACCTGAGCAAGCTGATCGACACGCCGGAGCTGCCATGGGGGTATGGGACGTTGCCGAAGGGGCTGCAGTGAGACATTGGACATTGGGCAATGGACAATGGACATTGATGCCGAGCGTAGCGCGGCATCTTTCCTCTTAATTAGATGAGGCCTGTCATCCTGAGTTGACACATTGAGGGCGAAGCCCGATACCGCAGGTTCCGAACAAAGTGAGGAATCGGGCGAAGGACCTTCATCCCACTAAAGTACAACAAAAAGGTTGTTCGGCTGACATCTCGGCATTCTGCAGCGAACAACCTTGCCTTTTACATTGCGAGCAATTGCGGTCATCCTGAGCTGACACGCCGAGCCGAAGGTCCCGAAAGAAGTGAGGGATCATTGAGGTGTCGATGAACAACCTTCTGAAATATATTCTTGCACTTCCGAAACTTTAATCGTTATATTACGATATAATATAAGATATGGGAACTACCAAAACCGAAGATTACACCGACACCGAAATCCGGCTGGCGGCCATCGCGAAAGCGTTGGCACATCCGGCGCGCGTGGCCATCCTCAAGGTGCTCATCAGCCGTCAGGCTTGCATCTGTGGCGACATCGTGGACGAGCTGCCGTTGTCGCAGTCGACCGTATCGCAGCACCTCAAGGAGCTGAAGAATGCCGGACTCATCAAAGGTGACATCGACGGTGCGAAGGTGTGCTACTGCATCGACGAGGAGGCTTGGTCGCAGGCCCAGGAAATGATCAACGAGCTATTCGACAGCTACAAGCCTCTCATGGGCTGCTGCTAGGGCATTTTTTTAACCAAAATCATCGTAATAATGCGGTTATCAGTTATCAGTTATCGGTTATCGGTTATTGGTTATTGGTTATCGGTTATCAGTTACTAGTTACCAGTTATCCGATAACCGTTAATCGCTTTCCGATACCCGATACCCGCTAACCGCTAACTGATAACTGACATTCGCTAACCACTAACCGATAACCGATAACCGACAACCATGCAACCAATCACCTCCGACGACCAACTCAAGGAGATCGTCCGCGCCAAATACAGCGAAATTGCCCTGCAGGATCTCGCGATCAACCAGTCGTCGTGTTGCGGCGCCGGTGGATGCTCCACCGAAGTCTACAATATCATGACCGACGACTACACCGGCATGCAGGGTTATACGGCCGAGGCCGACCTTGGACTCGGCTGCGGTCTCCCGACCCAATTCGCGAAGATCAAGACAGGCGACGTCGTGATTGACCTGGGTTCAGGCGCTGGCAACGACGCCTTCATCGCCCGCGCCGAAGTCGGCGAGTCGGGACGCGTGATCGGAATCGATTTCACACCGGCCATGGTCGAGAAGGCCAGAGCAAACGCCGCCAAACTTGGTTACAAGAATGTGACGTTCCGCCAGGGCGACATCGACGACATGCCCGTAGCCGCCAACACGGCCGACGTGATCGTCTCCAACTGCGTGCTGAATCTCGTACCCAACAAAGACCGCGTGATGGGCGAAATATTTCGAGTGCTCAAGCCGGGCGGACACTTCAGCATCTCCGACATCGTGCTCGTGGGCGAGCTGCCCGACGCTTTGCGCCACGACGCCGAAATGTATGCCGGATGCGTGTCGGGTGCCATCCAGAAGGACACCTATCTCGGGCTCATCTTCAAGCATGGATTCCAAAGCGTGACCATACAAAAGGAGAAGCCGATTGTCATTCCTGACGACATTCTCGACAAGTACCTCGACACCCAGGCGCTCGCCGACATGAAATCGGGCAAGGTGGGCATCTACAGTATCACCGTGTACGCCGAGAAGCCGGGTGGCATGCATTACAGCTCCTGCTGTGAACCAGGGTCGGGGTGCTGCTGATGAACATCCTCGTTCTATGCACCGGCAACAGCTGTCGTAGCCAGATCGCAGACGGCTACCTGAAGCATTTTGCGGGCGACCGCGCCACCATTTACAGCGCGGGGGTAGAGACACACGGGGTAAATCCAAGGGCGATCGCCATAATGGCTGAAGACGGCATCGACATATCGGGTCACACATCGAACCATGTGGATGAATACCTCGGCATCGATTTCGACCATGTGATCACGGTTTGCGACAATGCCGTCGAGCGGTGTCCGGTCTTCCCGAGCACGGCCAAAAAATGGCATCACAACTTCCCGGATCCAGCCAAGGCAACGGGCGCAGAAGTTGAAATCATGTCGGCGTTTCGTAATGTTCGCGACATGATTAAGATATATTGTAGCGATTTTGTTGAAACAAACCTAACGTGAACAACATGTCAGCCGACGACTGCGCACCCGCCGCCGAACGGAAACGCCTCGGCTTCCTCGACCGATTCCTGACCCTGTGGATCTTCCTGGCCATGGCGGTGGGGGTCGGACTTGGCTACTTCATCCCATCGGTGGCCGAAAGCATCGATGGCATGTCGAGCGGCACCACAAACATCCCGCTGGCCATCGGACTCATCCTCATGATGTATCCGCCCTTGGCCAAGGTGAAATATGAGCAGATGGGCAAGGTGTTCGCCAACACGCGCGTGCTGGGTGCCTCGCTGTTCCTGAACTGGGTGGTTGGACCCATCCTGATGTTCTTTTTGGCGATTGTTTTCCTGCGTGATTACCCCGAGTATATGATCGGACTGATCCTGATCGGGTTGGCCCGCTGCATCGCCATGGTCATCGTATGGAATGAACTTGCTGAGGGGAGCCGCGAATATGCCGCCGGACTCGTGGCGTTGAACAGTGTGTTTCAGGTGTTTTTGTACAGCGTGTATGCCTGGTTCTTCATCACGGTGCTGCCGCCGTATTTCGGGGTCAACGGCTTGGAGGTGAACGTCACCATCGCCCAGATTGCCGAGAGCGTGGCCATTTACCTGGGCATTCCATTCTTGGCGGGCATCGTGTCGAGGTATTCGTTGATCCGGCTCAAAGGCGAGGAATGGTACCAGAACGTTTTTATACCCCGCATATCGCCCATCACGCTGATCGCACTCTTGTTCACCATCGTGTTGATGTTCAGCCTTAAGGGCGAGCTCATCGTACAGATTCCGATGGATGTGGTCCGCATCGCCATCCCCTTGGTCATCTATTTTGTGCTGATGTTCCTGAGCAGCTTCCTGCTGGCCTGGAAGATGGGTGCCGACTACTCCCGTAACGCCTCTATTGCCTTCACGGCATCGGGAAATAATTTTGAGCTGGCCATCGCCGTCGCCATCGGCGTGTTCGGCATCCACAGCGGACAGGCCTTCGCGGGCGTGATAGGTCCACTCGTCGAAGTCCCCGCCCTCATCGCGCTCGTGCATGTGAGCTTCTGGCTGAGGGATCGGCTGTATAAGAGGAACTAGAAGAGTAAGTTCATTTAACTTGAGTAGCTTTTTGTACTCTCTCTAGCTTGGATATTAGATCAGGGATATCATCTTTGATGATGCTCCACAATGTGTCGTTATCAATACCTAAATAACCATGTATCAGCTGATTTCGAGTTGCGATAATTTGCCTCCAAGGCACATCCTGATGCTATTGACGAACATGATCAGGGATATGCGTTGCAGCTTCACCTATAAGTTCCAGATTGCGGATTGTGGCATCAAACTTAAGGTTATCATCTTCAAAGTCTCTCTGATTTAAGCCATTCGTGTAATCTGCAACTCTGCGTGCAAATAAAAGCATATCATCGATGTAGAATGACCACGAGCGATGATTTAGATCAGACATTGATCAAATCCTTCTCGATAAAAGGTCTCAATTCATCGCGGACTGCCTTTTCCGTCACAAGGTCAATTGGACAACCAAAAAGGTCCTCTAAAAAGAAAAGAACTCCGAAGTAACGTTTTGAAGTTGAAGGTCCGTCGAATTCTACCAAAATATCAACATCACTTTTATTCGTAGATTCTTCTCTCGCCGTAGACCCAAAAAGAGCAAGACGACGTACGCCAAACAGCGCAGCCATTTTGGGTTTACTTTCGCGAAGTAATGTTAGAGCACGTTCTCTTGTCATGATGCAAGAAATATAGAAATTTTCCAGCACCTTGAGGTAGTTAGTACACTTGCGCCTTTCACCTCACTCCTCTCCTCAATCCTCAATACCCACTCCTCAGTCCACTCATCTCCCCGGGTACCACCTCACGCCCTTCTGCAGCACCTTCAAGTAGTTGGCGCGTTCGTAGGCGGCGGGCTCGCTGATGGACTGGTAGCTGGCGCTGCCACGCATTTCCTCGACGGAGTTGTAACCATGCTCCTGCATCCAGGTGTCGAAATCTGAGAGGATCTGACCCAAGTGCGCTGCTCCCTTCTTGAGTAGAACGGATGCAAGCATGGTCACGTCGGCACCGCAAAGGATAAGCTTGGCGACATCTTCGGCGCTGTGAACGCCGGATGTGGCGGCAAGGCTGGCCTTCACCTGTCCGTACAGGATGGCGATCCAACGCATGGGCAGGCGCTTTTCGACAGGGTTACTGAGCACAAGGCTGGGCTCAACCTCCATAGTCTCGAGATCGAGGTCAGGCTGGTAGAACCGGTTGAACAGCACGAGCGCGTCGGCGCCGGCATGGTCGAGCTGCACCGCCATATTGGCAAAGGAGCTGAAATAGGGCCCCAGCTTGACGGCAACGGGCAGTTTGATGCGCCGCTTCACGGCTTTGACGTCGTCGATTACCATGCCTTCGATCTGCATTCCCGTGATCGCAGGATCCGTAGCCATGTAGTAGATGTTCAACTCGAGGGCGTCGGCCCCGGCCTGCTCGATAAGCTTGGCATAGTCCATCCATCCACCCGACGAAACGCCGTTCAGACTCGCGATGATGGGTATGCCCAGGTGCTCCTTCAAATTCCGAATGTGCTCAAGGTATTCCTCGGCGTACAGGTTGTTGTACTGGTCGGGCTCGGGAAAGTAGCTCAGGGCCTCGGCATAGCTTTCGGTGTAGGTCGTTAGATAGTGGTCCACACGATTCACATCCTGCTCGATCTGCTCCTCGAAGAGGGAATACATCACCAAAGCGGATGCGCCGGCGTCTTCAAGACGTTTGGCCGTATCGAGTTGGATCGACAACGGCGATGCGGATGGTACGAGGGGGTTCTTGAGCTGAAGCCCCATGTAGGTGGTTCTGAGATCCATGGCGGTTCCTATGAATGTGTCGTTGTCGATTCGGTTGCAGCGGGCTCGAAATGGTTCCGCATATCCTGCAGCCATTTCCAGTTTTGTTGGATGTCGTCGCTGGCAGCCTTCAGAAGCTCGCGTGACGCGGCGGGATTGGTCTTCGTAAGCAGCTGGTAGCGCATTTCAGCGAGCGCATATTCCGAGAAGCTCAGGTTTGGCGCCTTGCTGTCGATGGTGAGCGGATTCTTGCTCACGAGCACCTTCTCGGGATCGTAGCGATACAGTGGCCAATAACCGCTCTGTACGGCCTTGGTCTGCTGGTCGAGCCCGAACTTCATGTCGTAGCCATGCGCGATGCAGTGGCTGTAGGCGATGATGAGCGACGGACCATTGTACCGCTCGGCCTCGATGAGCGCCTTCACGGTTTGGGTGTCGTCGGCCCCCATGGCGATGCGGGCTACATATACATTGCCGTAGGTGAGTGCCTGGGCGGCCAGATCCTTCTTAGGACGACGTTTGCCAGCCATGGCGAACTTGGCGATGGCACCCAGAGGCGTCGATTTCGAGCACTGACCGCCGGTGTTTGAGTACACCTCGGTGTCGAGCACGAGGATGTTCACGTCGCGGCCCGATGCCATCACATGGTCGAGTCCACCGTAGCCGATGTCGTAGGCCCAACCGTCGCCGCCGATAAGCCACACACTGCGCCGCACCAGGGTGTCAGCCAGGTCGGCGAGGCGTTTTGCGTCGTCGGAGTCGATGGTTGCAAGCCTGTCTTTGAGGATGGCAACCGTCTCACGTTGGGTGTGGATGTCGGCCTCGTCCTCCTGCGGGTTGTCGATGATCTTCGACACGAGCTCGTCGCCCAGTTGTCCGGCCAACCTGCGGAGCAGGCTTTGAGCCATCATGGTCTGCTGGTCGATCGACACACGGTATCCTAGACCGAATTCGGCGTTGTCTTCGAACAGCGAGTTGCTCCATGCTGGGCCATATCCGTCCTTGTTCTTCGACCATGGAGTGGTGGGCAGGTTGCCCCCGTAGATGGACGAGCATCCCGTCGCGTTGGCGACCACCATGCGGTCTCCGAAGAGCTGGGTGGCGAGCTTGATGTACGGTGTCTCGCCGCAACCGGAGCATGCGCCCGAGAACTCGAACAGTGGTTGCAGGAACTGCGAGCCCTTCACCGTGTCGTGCTTCACTAGGCTGCGGTCGGTCTCTGGGATGCTCAGGAAGAAGTCCCAGTTCACGCGCTCGGTGGTAAGATGTGGGCGTATCGGCTCCATCATGAGGGCTTTGCGGCCGAGGTTGGTCTTGTCTTTTGCCGGGCAGACCTCATAGCACAGGCTGCATCCGGTGCAGTCGTCGGGAGCCACTTGGATCGTGTAGCGCGTATCGTCCGGCCATTCTTTGCCCCGTGCCTTGGTGTGCAGCAGGGTGTCAGGTGCGCTTTCGAGCAACGCGCCATCATAAGCCTTGATCCGGATCACGCTGTGTGGGCAAACCATGGCGCATTTGCCGCACTGGATACAAATATCGGGATCCCAGACGGGGATATCGGAGGCGATGCAACGCTTCTCCCACTGGGCGGTGTCGGTGGGGAAGGTACCGTTGGTCGGCATGGCGCTAACCGGAAGCGTGTCGCCCTTGCCCTCCATGATGATCTTGGTCACGCGCTGCACGAACTCGGGAGCGCCCTCAATGAAGTTGAAGGCAGTAGACACGTCAATGGACGAATCCTCGGCAGGGATGTCGACTTTATACATGTTGTCGAGCGACTGATCGACGGCGCGCTCGTTCTTCTGCACCACCAGCGGACCACGCTTGCCGTAGGTTTTCTTGATGCTGTCTTTGATGGCGTCGAGTGCCTTGTCGCGGGGCAGCACGCCCGATATGGCGAAGAAGCAGGTCTGCATCACCGTGTTGATGCGGTTGCCCATGCCTGTTTCTCGGGCAACCTTTTCGGCATCGATCGTGTAGACCGACATGCCAAGCTCGCGGATGCGACGCTGCATGTCGGCAGGCAGATGGGCCCACACGGTGTCGGCAGGCTCAGGATGGTTCAGTAAGAGCACCGAACCGGGAGCGGCAGATGCCAGAATGTCGACCTTGCCAATGAACGACGGCTGGTGGCAGGCAATGAAGTTCGCCTTACGAATCAGATAGGTGGAGCGGATGGGCTCCGGACTGAAACGTAAGTGCGAAACCGTCATCGAACCGGACTTCTTCGAATCGTACACGAAATAGCCCTGCGCATGGTACCCCGTGTAGTCGCCGATGATCTTGATGGAGTTCTTGTTGGCGCCCACCGTGCCGTCGGCTCCAAGTCCGTAGAACATGCCACGGAAAACGTGGTCGGGCTCGATGTCGAACGGATCGGTGACCTCGAGCGAGCGGTGGGTCACATCGTCGTCGATGCCGACCGTGAAGTTGTTCATGGGCTTGTCTTTGGCAAGCTCCTCATAGATGCGCTTGATCATGCCCGGCGTGAACTCCTTCGACGATAGGCCATAGCGTCCGCCTATGACTTTCGGTATCCCGAACACGGGCATCAGGTCGGAGTCGTGATGTTCAATGATGGCGGTCATCACGTCTTTGTACAGCGGCTCGCCGTGTGCGCCGGGTTCTTTGGTGCGGTCGAGCACGGCGATGGCTCTCACGGTGGCAGGCAGAACTTTCAGCAGGGCTGCACCGTCGAAGGGACGGAACATACGTACCGACAACACGCCCACTTTTTCGCCCTTGGCGTTCATGGCGTCGGCGGTTTCGCGGGCTGCTTCGACACCCGAACCCATCATGATGAGAACGCGCTCGGCATCGTCGGCCCCGAAATAATCATATAGATGGTATTGGCGTCCGGTGAGGGCGGCGTATTCGTCCATCACGGCTTGGGCGGCCGATGCGAATGCGTCATAGTATGGATTGCAGGCCTCGCGAGCCTGGAAGAACACGTCCGGGTTTTGGGCGGATCCGCGCATGACGGGGCTTTCGGGACGCAGTGCCGACATGCGAAACTGCCGGATGCGGTCGGCGTTGATCATGGCCTTCAGCACGTCGTCGGTGGGCTCCTCGATATCGCTCAATTCATGCGAGGTGCGGAATCCGTCGAAGAAGTGCAGGATGGGCAGCTGTGCCTGCAATGTGAGCGCATGCGAAATCACGGCCATGTCGGCGGCTTCCTGTACGCTGTTCGAGCAAAGGATGCCGAATCCGGTCGACCGAACGGCCATCACGTCGCTGTGGTCACAGAAGATGGACAGGGCATGGGTTGCAATGGTCCTTGCGGCCACGTGGATCACCAGCGGGGTGAGCTCGCCGGCGAGTTTGAACATGTTGGGAATCATCAGGAGCAGGCCCTGCGACGCCGTGAAGGTGGTGGTAAGGGCTCCATTCTGCAATGACCCGTGAACGGCTCCCGCCGCGCCACCCTCACTTTGCAGTTCGACGATATGGGGCACATCCCCCCACACATTCGGAACCCCGGCGGCTGCCCAAGTGTCGGCCCACTCACCCATTTGCGAAGCTGGTGTAATGGGGTAGATCGCCACAACTTCGTTCAAGCGGTAGGCCACTCGGGCGACGGCTTCGTTTGCGTCGATGATGTTTCGTTTAACTGACATGACTTGCTCCTGATAAATTCAATACGTTACGATCGTTACGCCATCATGGGCTGTGCAGAGACCAAATCGGTCGGACGCGGCTCACGCGGGCTTCGCAGGTGCACCTGTGCAAGAGCCAGCCTTGCCAGTGGCATGCGGAACGGAGAGCAGGATACATAGTCGAGCCCATTGGCGTAGAAGAAGGCGATACTGTGAGGTTCGCCGCCATGTTCACCGCAGATGCCGACTTTGAGGTCCGGACGGGCGGCCCTTCCCTCGCGCGTGGCTATGGTGACCAAGCGTCCGACGCCCTCGGTGTCTAGCACTTGGAAGGGATCGTCGGGAAGGATCTTAGCGCTGACGTAATGCGTCAAGAATTTGCCGGCGTCGTCGCGGCTGTAGGCAAAGGTGGTCTGGGTGAGGTCGTTGGTTCCGAACGAGAAGAACTCGGCCTCCTTGGCAATCGCACCGGCCATGAGGGCGGCGCGCGGCACCTCTATCATGGTTCCCACCATGAAATCGATGCTGTCCTGCATTTCGCGGAACACCGTCTCGGCCGTTTTCATGATGATCGACTTCTGGTCGAGGAATTCCTCGACGGTGCCGATCAACGGGATCATGATCTCCGGCTTCACGACGATGCCCTCTTTCTTGCAGGTGATGGCGGCCTCAAGGATGGCACGGGTCTGCATCTCTGTGATTTCGGGGTACGTGATACCCAGACGGCACCCGCGGTGTCCCAGCATCGGGTTGAATTCGCGCAGATTCTGCACCTTGTGCTTCAACACCTTGGCAGGGATGTTCAGATCGTGCGCCACATGGATGATCTCCTCGTCCTCGTGGGGCAGGAACTCGTGCAGCGGGGGATCCAACAGGCGGACCGTCACGGCGAGGCCGTCCATTTCACGGAAGATGCCGATGAAGTCCTCGCGCTGGAACGGCAGCAGGTCGGCAAGGGCGCGCCTGCGTTCCGCCTGCGTCTCCGATATGATCATCTTGCGGATCGGCGTAATGCGTCCATCACCGAAGAACATGTGTTCGGTGCGGGCAAGGCCGATGCCCTCGGCGCCAAACTCGCGTGCCTTGCGGGCGTCTTCGGGGGTGTCGGCGTTGGCTCGTACCTTCATGTTGCGAATGGAATCCACCCACTTCATAAATTGGAAATACTTGTCGTCAAATTGCGGATCTGTAAGCTCTTTTTGTCCTTTTACGACTAGACCTGTTGTTCCGTCAATTGAAATCCAATCTCCTTCGCGAACGGTGACTTTACCGTTCGTCATCGACTTGCTCTTGTAGTTGATGATGATGTCGCCGCAACCGGCAACGCAAGGCTTGCCCCATCCGCGGGCAACGACGGCAGCGTGGCTGGTCATGCCGCCCCTCGAGGTCAGGATGCCCTGGGCTGCCGCCATGCCGCCGACATCTTCGGGGCTTGTCTCGACGCGGACCAAGATCACCTTCTCGCCGCGTTCGGCGGCTTTCTCCGCATGGTCGGCATCGAACACGACGGTGCCAACGGCTGCACCCGGCGATGCCGGCAAGCCGACGCCGATGCGGTCGGATTCAATGCTGCCCTGGTCGGCAAACTGCTTGTGGAGGAGCTGATCGAGGTGCTGGGGCTCAACCATGTCGCGAACGGCGATTTCGGGTGTCACGACGCCCTCGTTCACCATGTCGACGGCGATGCGGATGGCCGCCTGGCCCGTGCGCTTTCCGTTGCGGGTCTGGAGGATGTAAAGCACATCCTCCTGGATGGTGAATTCGATATCCTGCATGTTCATATAGTGCGACTCGAGCATGCCAGCTAGGCGGAGTAGCTCCTTAAAAGCGACTGGCATCACCACTTCAAGTTCGTTGATGTGCTGTGGCGTGCGAATGCCGGCAACGACGTCCTCGCCTTGGGCATTCATCAGGAACTCGCCGTACAGGTGTGACTCGCCGGTCGACGGGTTACGGGTGAAGCAGACGCCCGTGGCGCTTCGGTCGCCCATGTTGCCGTACACCATGGCCTGCACGTTCACGGCGGTGCCCAGGAGGCCGCGGATCCTGTTGATCTGACGGTATTTAATGGCACGGCTTGAGTTCCAGGAGTTGAACACGGCATTGACTGTGAAGCGGAGCTGCTCCATGGGGTCCTCGGGGAACATGAAGCCGGTATGCTTGCGGTATACGGCCTTGTAACGGTCGACGAGTTCCTTCAGGTCATGTGCCGTGAAATCGGAATCCAACGCCACCCCGAGCTCCTTCTTGAGCTCGTCCATCGAATCCTCAAAATATTCATGGTTCACGCCCATCACCACGTCGCCGAACATGTCGATGAAGCGCCGGTAGCTGTCGTATGCGAAGCGTTCGTTGCCGGTCTTTCGGGCCAGTCCCTCAACCACGGCGTCGTTGATGCCCAGGTTCAGAACCGTGTCCATCATGCCGGGCATCGAAGATTCTGCGCCCGATCGCACCGATACCAAAAGTGGATTGGATGGGTCGCCGAATTTTGCCCCGATGGCTTTTTCAATGTGCTCTACGCCCTTCACCACCTGTTTCATAAGGTCGCCCGGCCATTGCTCGTCATGCTCGTTGTACCAGGCGCAGGCCTCGGTCGAGACGGTGAATCCGGGGGGGACCGGCAGCCCCATGAGGCTCATTTCGGCCAAATTGGCACCTTTGCCGCCCAACAGGCGCTTCATTTTTTTGTCGCCGTCTGTTTTGTTTCCTCCGAACAGGTAAACCCATTTCTCCTGGTTGCTCATAATACCCTCGTAAATATCTGTTTGACGATTATTGCTAAATTATGCGCATTATATGCCTATCCATTAAGACAATGATGCATAATCCATTATACAATAACGTCTAAGTATATAACATGACTTTTGTCATGTTTGAGGACGACTTATGTCATCGAGCATCGAGCATTGGACATTGGACATTGGACATTGGACATTATGTACTGATGTTGCTAGCTTTCAATGCTCAATGCTCAATGCTCAATGCTCAATGCTCAATGCTCAATGCTCAATGCCCAATAATCCCGACCACATCCTCATTCCGGTACAGCATCTCTCGCCCAATCGCCCTCGACTGCAGCATTCGCACATCTTCGAGGGCCTTAAGGTATTCGGCCGCCGTCTGCCTTTTCACGATCCCGGCGTCGACAAGGTCGCGCACTTTCACCACTGGACTGCTGTAGATGAGGTCGAAAAGTCCTGCCGACTGCATTCGGGCAGGAAGAAGATCCACCGATCTTCGGAAGGCGTCGTCGCGCGCGCCGCGGAGTTCAAGTATCAGGTTCATGACGGTAACCACACCGTCGCAGAGGGCCAAAAGGTGCTCGTCGATTGTACGGCTATGGGTACCTGACGATCTGGAGTATCCGAGCAACGGAAGCGGCAATTCGTACTCGAGGGCGATGAGCAGCCCCGGAAGCAGCCTCACCAGGGGATCGCCGTCGTCATGGAAGGGTTTGATGCGACGTATGGCATCGGCCGCCATCAGGCTTCTGATCGCCACCGGATAGGTCGAGTCCAAATTCAGGAATACGTCGACCTGCCTCATCCGGTCGCTTACGCTCACCTTCGACTCGGCCGACTTACGCACCTGCTTGTTGCGTCCCAATGCCATGGCCATGAACTTCTGCAACATCGACGTATTAAGCATCGGGCGAGTCCTTAAACCATGCCACAGTGCCAGGTAGGCATCGCGCCATCGAATGACGCCGTCGAGCCCGGCGTCCTTCTGCTTCCCCGGTTCAGCCGAGCTGTGCCATATCAGTTCGTCGAAGCTCGACTCGCTGCCCAACACATGGTACACTTCGGCGAGTGCCAACATCGGCAGCAGGCGTTCTGTGTTGCCCAAGGTGCGAATCACTCCCTTGTATTCGCCCACGCATAACAGAAGATGCCGCAGATTCTCGGCGTCGTATTCGAATGCAGGGTCCTTTTGAGAGTTTGGCACAGCTAAAATGCTCATATATGTAGGTAATACATTATTACGTAGACATGATAATACAAATTATTATTGATGTGTCCATGATTAAGATAGCCGCGAATCAAGTGGAGACCAACAATCCACATATATAGTTTTATATAAAACTCTTGTTGGTTTTCTGAAATGTCAGATGTTAACACATGCAGCGGGATGCGGCACTCTACCTGAAAGATCACAACGATCGCCACTCCCCCAGAATGTCCCGTTGCGCGCATGACTCTAAGGCTGTCTCTAATTGCGTCTGTCCTCGCATTCACCCTTGGTTCCATTGAATCGGTTGCTCAAGTCGCACCCCCTGTCAACCTCAGCGGGGGGTTCGGAATTTATTACGACCTCTATCGGTATTCGGCGACAAAATATCCCGGATTTCGCCCAAGGATGCCTGAGAGCCTCGGTCGCATCAACGCCGATGCCACGATCACGATTGGCAATTACTTCCGAATCCCGTTCTCAGCCAACATCTCAACGCAGGAGCAGTCTTACAATCTCCCGTCGCTGCCCGACGAAGGGTTGCGCGATTACATCAGCAACCCAAGGAACAACATCAGTATCAATCCGGGCTATAAATGGGTGCAATCGTTTCTCGGCACGCAGACACCGAGCTATTCAAGGCTCTCTACAGGAGATATCGCCCTTTTTGGCGTTGGACTGAACCTGAATCCGGGCAAATTCATCTTTTCGATGAACTATGGAAAGTCGCAGGCGGGAGTATCGTACGACCCTCTGAACAATATCGAAGGGGCCTACGCCCAACGCTTGTTTGCCTCCAGGATCGGGGTGGGATCCGATGATGGGAGCAAGTTCGTGGTGAACCTGGTCAAATCGACCGATGATCCAAACTCAGTGACATCGCCATTGCCGGATAAACGACCATCGGAGACCCTTACCGTCGGTCCGGCGATCCAGTTGAAGCTGGGATCCAAGCTGTTCCTCAATACGGAAACCGCCGCCTCACTGCGCACCTTCGATGTGTTCGGTCCAGAACTCGACGACCGGGCCATCGTTGACAGGCTTTCCTTCCTGCTGCCGATCAACGCGTCGACATACGCCGATTTTTCGAACATCAGCTCCGTTGAGTGGCGCGACGAGACGTTCGGCATCGGGGCCGAAGTGCAGTATGTCGGTGCCGGTTTTGAACCGGCCGGATTTCGCACCTTCGAGAGGGACTTGATCGATTACACGCTCAAAACGAACATGAGCCTCGCACAGAGCAAGTTGATGATCGACGGAACGGTTGGGATACGCACGAATAACATCTCCGACACGAAGCTGGACAAGACCAACCGGACCATCGTCAACATGAATGCGTTCGCCACGCTTAGCAACGCACTCAGCGTAAATACCAGCTACTCAAACTTCGGGTTTCGGAATAACCTGACCATGGATACGCTGCGGGTCGAAATGATCAACAACACATTCGCATTGAGCCCGACCATCCAAGTACAGCGCTCGACGGCCACGCACATTGTGACCCTGAACGGAAGTCTGGACACCTTCGACGACTTCAACCCCCTCACAGCAACGTGGCAGAACACCTCATCGCGAAGTTTCGGATCCAACTACCAATATGTGCATCGGCGCATTCCGTTCAGTGCAGGTGTGCAATTGCTGTCGGTGCAGAACAAGACCCCTATCACTGAAATCACGATGATGAATCTCGGGGTGAATCTGCGCTACCGACTGCTCGAGAAGAAACTTAGTCCGTCGCTGACGCTCACCCGATCAAACATCGGCCGATCGGGATTCACGGCGGACCGGCGGATGCTCGCCTCGCTGAAGGCCGATTACCGCATCCACCCCAAATGGAATCTGAATGTGTGGTACAATTTCAACCGGTACCGGTATGGTTCGAGCCGACCGGGTGCCGTCACGGCCGAATCAAAGATCCAAGCGGCCATCATCACCCGTTTTTAGGCATCTCCTGTTTGCATCAAGATTTGTAACTATGCGACCCATCATATCTTACAGCCCGATCCTGATTCTCGTGGCATTCTTTTGCCCGTTCATAGCTCAGGCTCAGATCAGTATTTCATTGAATGTAGACAGCAATCCGAATCCGAGGATAGCAGACTGGGTGAACCAGGCGGAGATTTTAGTGATGACCGTCACTAACACAGATTCGCGCTTTGTGGGTCAGCCATTCAAGATTCAGATCAAGATGCAGTACAACAACAAGACCGTCATTGAAACAAAGCCCCAAGATATGCCGACGCTGGAGCTCGGATTGGGCAGTGAGGTCTATCTTTCGAACGACATCATACCATACCGTGCGTTGGTCTTCAACGACGGATTTGAGAATCGCCTAATCAGTACGGGGTTATTGCCCCCGGGCACGTACCGCTTTTGCGCATCCATCATTGACTTGAACGGACGGATCATATCACGCCCTGAGGAGGTCTGCCGGGCGATGCGCGTAACGTCGTACCAGGCGCCGACATTGATTTTGCCGTCGAACAACATGTCGATACGGTCGGAGCTGCTACCGGCGACGACCTTCGTCTGGAGCCCGATCACACCATTGCCGATCGCCCTTTTGGGGGTCAAGTACAAGATTGTCGTTTCGGAGGTCAAGTCGGGGCAGACTCCGACGCAGGCATTCTTCGACAACTATCCGCTTATTGAGGAGGAAGTGGAGGGGTTGACGCTCTTCAGGTGGCCAATGGACCTGGAGCCACCTGCTGCCACGACGCAGTACGTGTGGAGTGTTCAGGCCCTCACACTGAACAACGAAATCTACATCACGGAGAACCGTGGCTACGCGAAACTGGGCACGTTCAAGATTGTTGTGAGCGATCTGTTCGGCGACAATGACGATGATGACTGGAGGGATGACGTTTTTCCGCCCGACAATTCGAATGTCATCGATACCCTCAGAGCCGGACGCGACGGAGAGTTTGAGGTGTTGGTGACCGAAAAGACATCTCAGGCTGGGCTGATAACCGGCAAGGGGAGCGTGTTCCTGCGATGGCTGCAGGCCCGCATGGACGTCGAATTCAAGAACATACGGGTGGATGATAACAAGCGCCTCACCGATGGCCGCATCGTTGTGGTGTCGAATCCGTCGGCTCCCGTTTATCCCAAGCAGTGGGGGACCGAGATCGTGAACACGCTGGTGATGTCGAACGCGCAGGCGACGTCCGTGGTGTCGTGGATCCAAAACAACCCGGACTTGAACCTGCCGTACGATAACCTGAACGCATACACGGCCCCACTGCGGGTTCCAATGGGACTCAACTTCCCCGATGGCAACCAGTTGGCCATCACGGAGATGGTGTTTCACAGCGACCGATCTGAGATGAACATCGTCGTGGCTGCCACCCTGCCTCCATCCATCAGCACCGACCGGCTGGGATTCATCGGCAGGGAGATGGCCTTCCATCCGACCAGCATCACGTTTCCGCCTGAGCGCATCGAGCTGGTCGACGACTTCAGCATCGGGAATGCCACCACGAACGTCATCTACACGCTGAAAAAGCCGTCAGCTTCAAACACGGGAACCTACATTGAGTGGAACAAGGATGGATTCTCCAAGTATGGGGTTTCGCTGGAGGCTCGGTTTACGCGCAATTGGCTCATCCCCATACCGGACAACACTCCGGGTGCACGGGTCGTGGCCCGGCTTTTTTGGGAGGGGACAGATTGGAAGAAGCTTCTGATGACCGGCGACCTCCCAAAATCGAGGATTGTGGGAACGGGTGGCATGACATTACGCGCGAACGGCATGTTCCTTGACCTCACGGATTTGGGCAATCCCGATGGCATAGTTTTTCCTGAAAATTACAACGGCGAGAAGGGGTTGCCTTTCCAGGGGTTCTTCATGAAGACCCTCACGATGGAGCTGCCGCAAGCTTGGAGAACCCAGTCGACCGTGCCGGTAATTACCGTCAACAATGCCATCATCGACAACAAGGGCATCACCATGAAGGCCAACGCGATCAACGTGATACGTTATCCTGATGCCCAAGTTGCCGATATGTTCGGAAGCATCGACACCGTCAGGGTCGAAATGGTTGCCAATGCCCTCAGAGACGCCGCCATACGGGGACGCATTGGCTTGCCGATGAGCCGTAAGACCGACACGCAGGCCACGCTGATCTACAGGGCGCTGCTCAATGTGCCCGAAGGCAGCGCCGCCGACAGCACTGTGTTTCAGCTCACCATCGAACCCAGGGGACCCATCCGTGCCCACATCTTGAATGCGAACTTGGATCTGGCAAAAAACTCCTCCATTGAGGCGTTCGTGAGCCCTTACCGCAAATCATTCGACATGAGCCTGAACGGAAGGGTTATTTGGGAGGGCGAGGATATGGGAATCATAAAAAACATGCGCATGGGGATGCGATTCCAAGGCATGAGATTGAATTACAATTCGACAGCAACAACGCCACTCACGTTCAATTCGGGAACGTGGGCTTTCGCCAGCGAGCAAAAGTCGATCGGCAACTTCCCCGTCACCCTTGACCGCGTTGATTTTGTCCCACTCGTACCCAACAGCGGGGAGCTGTTCAGAGGCAGACTGCGTATGAACATGATGGTGAATTTGACCGACAATATTGGGGGATCGACCCGAATGGGCATGGACATGGTGATCCGTAACAACGCCCTTGGTCACACGTTTTATCCGGATTATGGCGGAACCACGTTCGACTCCGTGAGGGTGTACGCAAATCTTCCGGTAGTAAGCATCGATGGATCGGTGGGGATACGATCCAACCATCCGGTATTTGGCGACGGCTTTGTCGGCAATGTCGCCGCGACATTCCAGCCTCTGAACATGGGTGTGACAGCACTGGCCGAATTTGGCAACACCACCTATCAGAACACCGGCAGCGCCTACCGCTATTGGAGGGTGCAGGCAAATGCAACCATTCCTCCTCCGGGGATCATATTTCTGCCTGGTGTTGCCATCAGAGGATTCGGCGGAGGCGCCTTTTACAACATGAATCCGGTTGCGAGCGGCACGAACATCACTTTCCAGCCGAGAAAATCCTCCTTTGGTTTCCGTGCCAATGCCACGCTGGCCACAACGCCTGAGGACGATGTCTTCAATGCCGATGTCGGTCTCATGGGCAACTTTTCAACCACTGGGGGGCTTACATTCATCTCCTTCACCGGAAACTTCTGGGGTGGGGCCGGCTTGACCAGCACGTCACGCCAAAATGCGATGCTCAACGGCACAATGAATGCCACCTACAATTACCCAAGCAGGCACTTCAATTTCAGCACACAAGTCTCCATCAACAGACCACCCATCACTACACCGAGTCCGATCAATTTGGCACTCGACATCAACGGTCTTACCAACAAGTGGTACTTGAAGGTCGGTGAGCCTTCGAACATGAACCGGATCAACGTGTTCGGTGCACAATCGTACCAGTATTTGATGACGGGCAACAACATCCCGTATCCAACTGGGTTTACGACAGCCTTCCGAAACGGATATCGCAATTCCACAGGAAACTATCCCACCGCCAATGTCGGCTCTGGTGGCGTCGGCAGCCAAACGGCGACGGGATCGGGATATGCCATGGGCGTAGGGTTTGGTTTCAGAGCGTCTGACACCATCGGATTAATGAGCGGTGTGAGATTAAAATATGATCTCAGCGCTGGCGCAGAGCTGCATCTTGCACTGATGAAGTACAACGGATCGTGCTCCATCTACTCACCCGTTGGGATCAACGGATGGAGGTCGTCGGGCTACCTCGGTTTCCATGGCCGAGCCGCGGCAGGAATCGACGTGAATGGTTGGACCGACATTTTTGACGGATATTACAAGATCGCCGACATCGGTGCCGGCGGGTGGGTGCAAGGTGAATTCCCCAATCCATACTATGTGGCGGGGAATATCAGCGGACGGGTGTCCATGTTCGGTGATCGCATCAACACCTCCTTCAACCGCTCGTTTGCCGCAGGCACACCGTGCACCGTTGCAGCGGCGAGTCCCGATGCTACACTCACGCAAGGCGATGCTGCTGCCGATCAGACCGACGACCTGATCAAGGATGTGAACGTGTCTTCACTGAATCACCCCACATCGACTCCGATTGGCGTTCGGTTTGGTCTCACACCCGACCAAGTGTTCAGTGTGACTGAGCAACAGGCCGATGGCACCACGAAGAATAGGACATTCAAGCTGGTGTATTCGGTCAAGTTAGAGGAAAGCAACGCGAATGTCTACAGTGAGGTTGCCGTCACCCCCAGGTTGAACAACATGGGGGAGCATACGTTCATCACCGTGTCTACAAACCCCAATCCTCCTCCGACGGGTGTGTTGATCCCTGTGAACCCGACTGCCACAGGCTTCCAGGGTGGCACCACGCAATACCCGTCTTCGACTTCATCTTCTTCCTCGTCATACCAGATCAATTACGCATTCAAACCGGAGCAATTTTACCGATTTGTGGTTATTGCTACTCTCAAAGAGCGCATAGGTGGCACATGGGTAGATGCAAAAAGGTCGAATGGGACCGTGGTCACTAAGACCGTAGTCAAGCTGTTCAGGACAGCTGCTTTAACTCCGTAATGAACATCTTCCTCGATTCACAATCGAATATTCAACGACACAAGTTTCCAGCCATGAATTCCACGATCCGCAACATTGCTCAAGCCGTTCTTACGTTGGGTCTGCTAATTGGACTGTCATGCGTTGACAATGCAGTGGCACAGGAGATCGACGAGATGCGCACCACCGTTCAGCTGGCCGGAAGGACCACCGATCAGCAGCACGTGCAGCTGCGACTGTTTCCCGACCGTCGCGAGTTGATGCGATCCAGCATCGCCGAGGGTTTTATACTGGAACGCAGTACGGGCAGTTCCGGCTTCGTAGAGGTCGCTCGCATCAAGGCCTTCGAAGAAGCTGCATGGCGTGGCTTGGCTGCTGCCGAAACCGACAGCCTGCGCGCGCGTAATATCAGTCTCGCATTCATTTTTCTGCAGAGCCTACAACAGACGGCCGGCGGCTTCATCAGTTTTGATGATGGCATCGGGGCCCTTGCAGAGCAAAAAAGCCATGAGGAATTTGCCTTCTTCGCCTTCGTGGTGAGTTCCTTGAGATCAGCCACGATCGCCGAGGCGCTTGGCCTTGCGTTCACCGACACGCAGGTGCAAGCAGGGCAGACCTACACCTATCGTGTGCGTCCAGTGCAACTGCCCGAAGATTTCGACTATCAGCCTTCGGAGTTCACAATCACCGTGGGTGCAAATGACCCTGACTATCAAAACGAGGTGGATGTGTACGAGGGCGATTCATTCCTTAGTTTCAGTTGGCTTGATTACGACTGGGTTGCCGGAGTACAGGTCGAGCGCCGGGCACCCGGTGAATCCGCATTCACTCGGCTTACGGACCAGCCCCTGTTCAGCCTCCAACCCGACGATCGCACCCAATCTGTACGCAGCAGTTTTGCGGACTCCAATCTGGTGAACTACAGCACGTACACCTATCGCTTTCTGGGATACAACCTCTTTGGCGAGTTGGTACCATTTGCCGAGTTGAGCGCCACTCCGCGAGACCGCACACCACCTGAAGCTCCTTTCCTGCCCGTTCCCGAGCAGATATCGGAGCGTGAGGTGAAAGTGAGCTGGTCCATGAATGATACTCCGGCCTCAGACCTCCTAGGTTTTGTCGTAGGCAGGTCCAACACGAATGAAGGAGAATTCAAACTTCTCCATTCCGGCTACCTTTCCAAGGAGACCCGATCGCTCATTGATACGACCTTCGTCCCGGGCGCTATGAACTACTATGTGGTGCAAGCTGTAGATACGGCGCTCAATATAAGCTCCTCCTTTCCGATGGCCGTCACGCTCGTCGACTCAATACCACCTGCCAAGCCCGTCTTTCGGTCGGCTGTGGTCGATTCGAGCGGACGTGTAACCCTCGAGCTGATTCCAAACTCGGAATCCGACATGATGGGCTACCGATTGTTCAAGTCAAACGATCCCGACCATGAGTTCACCAATTTTTATGAGGGGTTTGCCTTCAACGATTCCCTTCGCTCAGAGTTACAGACGGTATTTGGCGACACGATCGACTTGAACTCGCTTACGCCGAAGATCTACTACAAAGCCCAGGCACTCGACCGCAACTACAACGCCTCCACATTCTCCGAAATAATTTCAGTAGCCAGACCCGATACCAGTCCACCGTCAGTCCCCGTCATTTTCAATGTCATCTCGAATACCGACAGCATTGAGCTGCATTACCACTCCAGCGAAAGCTCCGATCTCGCACGGCAGGAGCTCTATCGAAAAACGGCACTGGATGAACCTTGGCAGTACCGCGACACCTTGTCGGTTACCCAGTCGGTCTATGTTGATCGCAACGTGGAGCAAGGAACTGTGTATTATTACTCCATACGGTCTGTCGACACCTCGAATTTGTACTCCGACTATGCGTTTACGTTCTACGGGCGTGCCTTTGATGACGGAACCCGACCCGCCATCGAGCAAATTGAGACCATGGTAGATGATGGAACCGTACGTTTGCGATGGGAATATGATGCCGGAGAGTGGGATGTCTTTTACGTGGTTTACCGTCACGATGCTGACGGAATGCTCGTGCAACATGCCCGTACTGATGTGCCGTCATTCACTGAAAAAATTGCGCGTGGGTCGCGTGTGGTATACGCAATCCGTGTACATACCTCCGACGGTGGGCAATCCCCCCTGAGCAGGGAGGTCGTGGTTGTGGCCGAGTGACAATCATGCGCCTTATCTGGCGAATCTGAATGCGTTGATGCTTAGGTATCGGGGTTTTGAAGACCCAACATTATACCGTTCTGCCATATGGAAGTTCGGCTGTGAGTTGCTATTATTAGCAGTCGTAAGCAGCATCAGCCAACACTTCCATTTCCATGATAGAGCAGAGGATCATCGATGGTCTTTCTCGGTCTGACAATCACGTTGTCGAGGAGCTCTATGCAGGATATCGGGAAAAATTTCTGCTCTTGGGCCACAATTATCGTCTATCGGAATCGGAGAGCCTCGACATTTTTCACGACAGCCTCATCATCCTACGCAACCACGCAGTGAAGGGAAACCTTGGCAAGGTGCGCCACCAGCTGGGCACGTATTTCATGGCTATTGGCAAATATCGGTTGTACGAGCACCTGAAAAAACGACAATCCGACCCGGTGACTCTGGTGCTTGAAATGCCCGATCTGATCGACGAGTCGGACCTCATATTGGATGATGACATTACCCAAAAGCAATCGCTCATCATGAAGGCCCTCGATGCCATGGGTCCTGCGTGCAGAAAATTGTTAACATATTTCTATTTGGAGGGACTAAGTATTGAGGAGATCGT
>CAYZWQ010000002.1:0-8654 GCA_964481355.1 uncultured Chitinophagales bacterium | reverse complement strand
GGCTACGACAACTCAAATGTCGTACGAGCCCAGAAAAGCAGATGTCTAAAACAATTAAACGAACGCATTCATGGAAAGAGACCTTCCATCTGAGAAGCAGTCTTTATTGGACGCCTACTTTCTGGATCGGCTAAGCGATTCAGATCGTGTGCTTTTTGAGGAATATCTAACTAGTGACGACACTTTTCGGGAGGAGTATGAATTTCAGAAGGATCTAAAAAAAGCACTGCAGCATCAGGATGTTGCCGTTTTTCGCGACCAGCTTCGTTCCATTGAAGCCAAACATGCAGCCGGGAAGCCGAAACGGAACACTTTCTGGATCTGGATGAGCGCGGCCGCAGTCTTGTTGATCGTCAGTTTCATGCTCTATGTTTCGGGCCCGAACGCGCCGTCTGACCAGGACTTATATGCGCAATATTTTCGTCCTCAGGCCAACATCCATGATCCGATCACACGTAGCTCGTCGGACGTCAGCCTCGAATACCAGGCCTACCTAGCCTACGAAACGGAGGACTGGAACCTGGCTGCTCAGTTGCTCGACAGTGCCATGACCATAGCGCAGCGCCCCGAGCTCGGCTTTTATCTTGCCAATGCGTACATGGCCGATCATCGCTATGAGGATGCAATCCCTCTCCTGGAAGCATACCGGAACAGCGGTGATGCGCATTCGGAACGGGCCACTTGGTATTTGGCCCTGTCGCATCTTGCCCTCGGCCAATCGGAGCGTGCAATATCGTACCTCGAGGAAGTGGTGCGCATCCAGAGCTATCCCCACGAGTTGGCATCGGATCTGCTTGCAAAGATGCGGTAAAGGCCTGCGTTACGACGAACGCGTCGTTTGGGGACGCAGCCAATACCTTATCAAGCCAGTAGCGCCCATTATTGCTGCTACCAATAGAACCCAGACCCATGCGGGCACCCGGGAACTGTAGCCGTCGGTGTCGCCGCTCAGCACGAAGCCTGCCCAATAATAGGGGTGCCTCAGGGCCGGATCACTTGTTTGGGCCAGATACTCAAGCTTTGCCCGTTGCAATGCCACATCTTTGGGCAAGCCTGCTTGAAGATGCGTGTAAAACGATTCCATGATGACGGCCGTCTCACGGTCGGGAACCTCCCAAAGGCTCATGAGCGTGGATTGTACGCCGGCGAACGCGAAGGCCCTCGACAGGCTCATCCAGCCGTCGCCGTTACCGTCGTCGCTCAATCCTGTTGCACAGGCACTCAGCACGGCAAGGGAACCTCGCAGACGCAGTCCGTAAATCTCCATTGCCGTCAATTCTTGCGAGGGGTCGTCGCCAAACAAGATGCTTGAGAAGATCGGGTTCCCATTGTTCAGTTCACCATGAGCGGCCAAATGTATGATTGTCGCGCCCGGTGCTTCTTGCAGAAAGCTTTCCTTAGTTGCTTCAGACGCGGCGAACACCTGTCCTCCGGTAATTTTGGATATCGCTTCAATCTCCGACCTGTTATGTGGCAGGGGCCTCAGGGCGTAGGAGGGGGCGAATCCTTGCCAGTTCCAACCTCGGCTACTCGTGACGTACGGCGTGCGAAATCCGAACCGGTACGAGACGCTGGTCTTCTCGAGGAGCATGCTGTCGCCGACAGGCAGGATTTCGAAGGGGAATCCGCTCAGGACGCCATCCGGAACGACGATCAAATTTGTGACACGACCGGCCTCCATGGGTAAAATTCGGGATGCAATCGTTGCCAAGTCCAGACTACCCCTTCCAGTCATCGTCTCACGAAATTGGAGGAGCTTTTGCTCGATCTCTTGAAACCCCGTCAGAAGATGCAGTTTCTGCGAGTCCCTCGTAACGACCAATGCATAGGCCTGATGTGAACCGGCGATGTAACCAATAAGGGTCTGATCTGGATCGAGTGTGTCCACCAGGTCACTCAACCGGGCGCTTGCATCGAGTTGACTCAACGAATAATATGTCGGGTACGACTGTTTGATAGCCGACTCCAGGCTGTCGAGCTGACTACTTACAGAATCATACGTCGAGTACGCCTCAAGTAGGAGGTTTTGGTCGGTTCCACTTTGCCGGATCAGGTTGTTTATCTTCACCAAAATGGAATTCCGGTTTGCCTCGAGGGTCCGTTCTTTGGCTCGCAGCTCCATTGGTACATCGGTGCCAAATTGTTCTTTGTATGAGCTTAGGCCCTCCATCAGGCTGGCACTTTTATTGACGTCCATAAACTGGAACGCCATATCCAGATAGGCTGGGTTCTGGTCCCGTGAATACATTTCGTGGCTCAGCGCAACCGCTTCGACTATGGCCGGCTTCATCAACACATTAAATTCCGACCGGTTAATGAGCCCACTTCTGCCGTTGTACTCGCCGACCACTACATTCAAAAAATTCTGCAGATGGATGATGGGCTCCGAGTCGTCGAAGTCGGCCGGATACGCTGTCATTGCCTTCGTCTTGACCCTCAGGCTTCGCACCAGGAGATCGGACATGCCGTTCTCGGAGGCCAAATCGTCGATGAGCCGATCCAAAGATGGTGTCTTTCTCCCGTTGGATTGTAGGTGCTCGATCTCTTCGGATAATACCCTGCGTTCGTATGCAAACCTTCTGGCATCGGCATACTTCTCGTCGATGATGGTGCTCAATTTTTGGAGGATCTGGTAGGCATCATTAGGTCGTTTGCCCATCAAATAAGCCTCAATGAGACCTCTGTAGGCGTCCAGCAGGTAGATGGTGCGGTCCAAATCCATTGCGATGGCTTCCGTTTCCTTGAATGCCGAGCTGGCCAAATCATAATCTCCCATCAGCAGTGCGATTTTCCCACGGGTGTTGAATGCTACTGCCAGCCAACGACGGATGTCATATCGGTACTTGATCTTGTTCTCCTCATAGATGCCGATGGCTTTATCCACATAGCCAAGCGCGTCGGCGTAATTTTTACTCCGCGAGGCGATCGTAGCCAGATTCAGGTAGGCTGTTCCCAAACTGGGATTTTCGGGATAAGAGAAGGCGTAATAATGCTCTATCGCACGTTGGATGTACTGACGCGCCCGATCGTAATCATGCAGCTTGAGGTACACCGTCGATAGCATGCTGTAGTCGTCGGCCAAGTACGGGCTTTGCTCGCCCCCATCGAGCCGGTCGAATTCCAGCGCCTTCTCAAAATGGGGCAGGCTCCGCAGCCCCTCGCCGAATCGATCAAGATAGATCAGGCCGATATTGTACGCGTTGATGGCGATGCTGCCGTAGGGTTGCTCATCAAGCGATTCAAACACCTCATTGGATGCCTCGTAATAGGCGATCGCTTGTCTGTAATCTTCCTGTGCATCCGTAACCACACCCAGCATCGTGTAGTTGCTGCCGAGCAACCCTCTCAGCCCCTCTCCCGCGATGATCCGATTGGCTTCCGAGAGGTTGGCGAAAGCCTCGTCGTACCTGTTGTGGTCGTACTGGGTCCTGCCCAGCAGATCGAGCGACAAAGCTTGGAACAACTTCTGCATCAACGACTCTTCACCAAACGTACCGGCAATGGTACCCAGATACGTCAGGTCCTGTTTTCGGTTTTGCCGCGAATCCGAATGATAGCCCAGGTACTTGAAGGCTTTATGGAAAAAAGAGTCACCCGTCATGATGCTCGGATCGTCATCCCTCATTTGCCTGTACAATGCAAAGGTGTTTCCAAATTTCCCCTGATTGTTGTACACAAGCATCAAGAGAACGCTGTATTCAAGGATCTCATCTTCCCGTTTATCTTGGATGGCCCGTCGACGCGCCTCGCTAACGGGATCCTCCAACGATGACATCGCGCTTGTCGGATTGGACCGAATGAGTTCAAAATAGGACTCCCACAAATCGGCCGATGATGCGTCTGACATGGGACGATCGGCGAGATATCCGGAAAAGAGGATCCAGGTTAGGGTGATGACGGGCCTGATCATCGTCTACTCATACCATCGGATGATATCAACGGCTTCTTTCCGCCTCAGGTCGGGCACGGATGCCGTTTCGGCAGGGTATCCGACCGGTATGAGCAGAAACGGTTTCTCATTCTCGGGTCTGCCCAGCAGTTCCGCCAGGAATCCCATCGGACTCGGTGTATGCGTGAGCGCGACCAGTCCGGCGTGGTGCACGGCCGCCAGCAACATGCCGGCGGCAATGCCGACCGACTCCGTCACATAGTAGTTCTTTTTCGTCTTACCGTCTACGACGTCGTATGCATGCTTGAAGACGATGATCAGCCAGGGTGCAATTTCAAGGAAGGGTTTGTTCCAGTCGGTTGCAAATGCACTCAGGTCGTCAAGCCACTCCTGCGACATCCTTCTTGTGTAGCTTTCATATTCCTCGGCCTCCGCTGCCTCCCGGATCCTTCGCTTGAGGTCCGGGTTGGATACCGCGCAGAACGACCATGGCTGCTTGTGTGCTCCCGACGGTGCCGTGCTGGCCGTCATCAGCAGGTGTTCGATCACCTCACGTGGCACGTCCCGGTCTGAAAATTCACGCACGGTGCGCCGTTTGTCCATGAATTCATAGAACGACTTCGAACGGAGGGCCATGGTGTCGGCGTCGAACGTCTCGCGTCGGTATGGAATGAAATGATCGGGCGGCTGTTTCATTGCGTTCGCGGCTGGGATGGAAGAAAGTAACGAAAATATCGGCAATCTATCGATCTGCGGACACGCTTCCAAACGTGGGGGAACCGATTCCGGGGTGGAAGTAAGCGGAATTTATCCTATTTTTGAGCCGGTTCGATTTCTGACGGAATCTGGACGTAACCAATCGATTTTATAACTGCTTTAGTCTATCATCATGCAAAAGACCCGTATTACGGTGGCCCGTGGCGACGGTATCGGCCCCGAAATCATGGATGCCACACTCAGAGTACTTGAAGCGGCCGGCGCTGCCGTTGAACCGGAATTCATCGAAGTGGGCGAGAAGGTATATCTCAACGGGGAGCTGTCGGGGATATCGCCCGAGTCGTGGGAGGTGATTCAAAGGAATCCCGTCTTTTTGAAGGCACCCATCACAACCCCTCAGGGTAGCGGGTACAAAAGCCTGAATGTGTCGATTCGGAAAGCATTTGGCCTCTTCTCGAACGTGAGGCCCACGAAGTCGATGTACCCGTACGTGGAGACGTTTCATCCCGACATCGACGTCATCATCATCCGCGAAAACGAAGAAGATCTCTATGCCGGTATTGAGCATCATCAGACGACCGACGTCGTGCAGACGCTCAAATTGGTGAGCGTACCCGGTTGCGAGAAAATCGTGCGTTATGCGTTCGAATATGCCAGAGCCTACGGCCGTGAAAAAGTGACCTGCATGACGAAAGACAACATCATGAAGCAGACCGACGGCCTGTTTCACAAGACCTTCGACCGCATCGCAAAAGAATATCCAAACATTGCCACCGAACACCAGATCATCGACATCGGCACCGCACTGCTTGCCACACGACCCGACCGGTACGACGTGATCGTGACCATGAACCTGTATGGCGACATCATCTCGGACGTTCTGGCCCAGGTTGCGGGATCGGTGGGCATGGCGGGCTCCGCCAACGTGGGTGAAACGCACGCGATGTTCGAGGCCATCCATGGATCGGCACCCGACATTGCGGGGAAGGGTATCGCCAACCCGTCAGGCCTCATCAACGGTGCCATCATGATGTTGGTGCACCTCGGCCAGAAAGCGACGGCCCAGCTCATTCAAAATGCGCTCTACAGGACCATTGAAGACGGCATCCACACGGGCGACATCGCCAGTGCGGGGCATACGAAGAAGCAGGTTGGCACCGTGGAGTTCACCGATGCCATCATCGAGCGTTTGGGCTTGGAACCCCTACACCTGAAACCAGCGCACTTCGATGTAAACTCCGAAAATCCCATCACGATTCCGCCCTACACGCGGCAAAAGCGCAAGCGTGAGTTGGTGGGGATCGACGTTTTCATCTGCGACGAAACATCCACACCCGAAGAGTTGGGCGCCGCAATGGAAAAGGCCGTCGGCGACGACCTGATCGTGCGCATCATCACCAATCGGGGGATGGTGGTCTATCCGAAAAATTTGCGGGAGACGTTCTTGACCGATCACTGGCGCGTGAGGGTCGTAAAAAGAACTGATGACGCGCGAGAGCGTGATGCCAAATTCCAACCGGTGGACTACTCCGTGATCCTCGACATGCTCAAGCGCCTTGAAGAGCACGGCTTGGAGACCGTAAAAACAGAAAATCTTTACTACATCGATGGCGAGAGGTCCTTCTCGCTGGGCCAGGGAGAGTGAGACGATCACGAACAAGTACGAACGATCCCGAACGAGCACATACGCCGTAGGCGTCTTTGCTTCCATTTCATTATATTGAAGAATATGCCTTTCGGGTCCCTACCCGGAGGCCGTTGGGGTACAGTGTGAAAGCTGCACGCCTCGTCATGGTTAATAAAAAAAGACATACAAACGTATGGCATTCCGCTGGATCTACACCCAGCCGGAAGACCCTGACGCTGTGCCTATGCTTCAGAGGGAGCTTAATGTTCCCGAGACAATCGCACGTCTGCTGGCCCTCCGGCGCATCACTTCTTTTGAAGACGCCCGCACATTTTTCCGCCCCGACCTGAGCATGGTCCATGACCCCTTCCTCATGAAGGACATGGACAAAGCGGCCGACCGGCTTGCATCTGCAATCAGGAAGAACGAGAAGGTAGTCGTTTACGGAGACTATGATGTGGATGGCACCACCGCCACCGCCATCATGTACACCTTCCTCAAGGATTTCGGCCTGCACGTGGAGTACCACATCCCCAACCGCTTCAAGGAGGGGTACGGGCTGAGCGAGGAGGGCATCAGCAAGGCGGCATCGATCGGAGCAACGCTCATCGTGACGGTCGACTGTGGCATAACCGCCGTCGAGGAGGCGAAGTGGGCTCGCGATCTTGGCATCGACATGATCATCTGCGACCACCACAATGCCGGACCCGAAATCCCCGAGGCCATTGCCGTGCTGGATCCCAAGCGCCCCGATTGCACCTATCCGTTCGACGGTTTGTCGGGTGCCGGGGTCGGATTCAAGCTGATCCAGGCCACCACGAAGGTGCTTGGGCTTCCCGACGATAAATGTTACCGCTTCCTCGACTTGCTCGCCATTTCGATTGCGTCCGACATCGTGCCGATCGTCGACGAGAACCGGATTCTAATGCGCGAAGGGCTCAGCTTGCTGAATGCAAGCCCTCGCCCCGGCATCAAGGCCCTCATGGAGTTGGTGCGGCTGGGCAAGAGCAAGGTCACCACATCCGAAATCGTTTTCTCGATCGGACCGCGCATCAACGCTGCTGGACGCATGCTGCATGCCGACACGGCCGTCGAGCTGTTGATCGCCGACAACGACGCCGACGCCATGGAAAAGGCCCAGGAGCTCGAGCGCATTAACATCAAGCGGCGTGCCGTCGACAACGAAACCATGGAGCAGGCCGTCGAGATGATCGACCGCGACTACTCCATCGAGAATCTGTCATCCCTGGTTCTGCACCACCCCGAATGGCACCTGGGGGTGATCGGCATCGTGGCGTCGCGCCTGGTCGACAAGTACTATCGTCCGGCCATCATGCTCAGCACGGTCGACGGCTTGGTGAAGGGCTCTGCCCGAAGTATCCGCGGATTCAACGTGTACAACGCGCTCAAAGAATGCGAAGACATGCTCATGCAGTTCGGTGGACACGAATTTGCCGCCGGGCTCACGTTAGACGCCAAAAATTTGGACGAGTTTCGCGCCCGATTCAATGTGATCGTCGACAAGTACTTCAAGGAATCTGACTTCGAACCCGAAATTTTCGTCGATGCCGACCTCGACCTGCACCAGGTCGACGCCCGGTTCTGGAAGCTGCTCTCCCAGTTCGAGCCCTACGGGCCCGAAAATGCAAAACCCATCTTTGTGAGCCGCAACCTCCGGGTGGTGGGCAATGCCACCGTTGTAGGCAACGGCCACCTTAAGATGCGCGTCGCCCAGAACGGATCCGCCGAATTCGACGCCATCGGCTTCAACATGCACGAATACTTGCCAAAAATCCGCGAAGCCGAACCCGGCACGATCAGCCTTGCCTACATGATCGAAGAGAACACCTGGCAAAACCGCACCACCCTGCAGATGCGTATCCGAGACATCGGCTTCGAGGAGTGAGGGGTGAGGATTGAGGATTGAAGTGAGGGGTGAGGTGTAGGGTTGAGGGTGAGGAGAGGTGTGAGGAGGGGAATGAGGGTTAGGTGAATTTGCTTTCGGCTTTTTTGCAGCATGTGTGCAACATGGCGGTCAATTCATTGAGTTCGTTAAGTTGTACTTCGATTTCGTAGGATTTATCCGGTAGCTGAGCCATCAACAGACGTAATCCCGTTGTGGTTTCAACAGCCTCTTTCAAAGCATTTCTTGCTTTATTTGCATAATCACGATCGGTACGAGTGGCAATTGCCTCGCTGTAATTCAACGAAATAGATGTAGCTGATCTTCGTATCTGATCGATGATGGCCTTGTTTCGGTCAGTTAATCGGATACCATATAAAAGATTGTCAATCTGGCCACTGCAGTCAATCAGTCGGTTAAGTAGCTTGTTGGTGTACATGGATCGCATTTGGTGAGATTAGAAACGGTTGTTTCTAATAAGAGCCCCACCAAACGAATTCCTTACGCATCACCACATA
>CAYZWQ010000001.1:36587-61450 GCA_964481355.1 uncultured Chitinophagales bacterium | reverse complement strand
TTGCCTGTCGGGAAGCCTGCGAATTCTGTCTTTGAGGGTGATCCAGTCAACAGGAGAGCCACGTTGGTCCGAGTAGGCGTAGAGTTGCTCCTCGTCGATGTAGTCTGGCTCACGGTGGGAACTGCGGTAGCTCTGCCTCATTTCGTTGATGGCGATCTTGTACAACCAGCTTTTGAACGCCGATCTTCCCTCGAAGCGGTCCAAGTTTTGGAAGGCCTTGATAAAAGCCAACTGCACCCAGTCGGATATCAGATCGCGGTCGTCTGAAAATTGGGTCATGAATCGGAACAGACCCTGCATATGACGTTCGTAGATGGATTTGAAGGCCAACTGGTCGCCGCTTCGTGCCCGCACGACATCACGGCTATCCTGATCAGGCACGGTAGACGTGTGTGGATCGCTGATATGCAGTTGGGCCTGTTTCATAAACCGTGATGCTACCTGAGCGTCAATCAAATTTGCGGTTGAAAATCGGGAGCACACGCAGCCCTTTTCTGTTATCCCTCACGTAATTAATGAGTCCAATCTGGAACCCTTTACCCATTCTACGGGCATAATTGTACAGTCCGATCTGGATCCCGTTGCTGATGGTGTCGTCACAGCGAGACAGAATTTCGCCGTTATTGACATTCTTGCCACCGCAACGCACCATGTTCACCGGTCCGACGACCACCCCGTTCAAATTTTGGATGTGAGTGAATACTGGAGCGAGTGCCAAGCCACGGAAATTGTCGGCGATGACGACGGGTGCGGCAAAGCCACCCCTGAGGTTGGCGCCTCCGATGCCCACGCCGGCGATGCCGATGCCGTTCATGTTGGCTGCCCCGACACCAAATCCGGCCATGGCCAGCCCTCTGATGTTCTGCGCTCCTATTCCGACGCCAGCCCAGGCGATTCCCTCGATGTTACGGGAGCCGATGCCGATTCCTGCGGCATGCAGCCCCGTCATGGTTCCGCCCGACCCCGTTCCGATGCCTGAAAGCGAAATACCCGTGATGCCACCCCCGGCTCCCATGCCGACGCCGGAGAATGCGACACCCGTGATGGGACCACTGCTTCCCATTCCGATGCCGGCCGCAGATATCCCTTTGATATAATCACCACCTCCCATTCCGATTCCGGCAATGTTGAGGCCTGCCAAGCCGTCGGCTCCAATTCCAAAACCGGCAACGTTGATGCCGGTCATAGGTCCACCGGAGCCGATGCCGATTCCGGCAGCATTGATACCCGACATCCCGTTGGCAGCACCTATGCCGATACCCGCCATATTGAGGCCGGTCATCCTGCCGCCGGAGCCGATGCCGATTCCGGCCATGTTAATGCCTGTGACGTCGCCGCCAGCCCCCATTCCGACACCTGCTACACTGATGCCGCTAATTGGACCGCCTGAGCCGATGCCTACGCCCGAGAGCGAGATTCCCCTGATGTAGTCGCGTCCTCCTATGCCAAATCCGGCGACACTGATGCCGCTTAGTCGCTTGTTCGAGCCGACTCCGAGTCCGCCGAGCGAAATGCCACGGATTTCATCGACGGAGCCGACTCCCAGCAAACCCATCGAAAAACCATGGATGGTGTTGCCAGTCACACCCAAGACACCCAAGTTTAGTCCATTCATGTTGCCGGCTTCAGGAATCAAACCGAGACTGATTCCATTGACTGTGGCCAGATAATTCTCGCGTGGCACCCAGAAGGTGACGTTCATTCCATCCACACGTCTGAGGCCGTCATCGCGCCAGTTGAAACGGATCCCCGTCATTTCCTGAACATGACCGAATCCGACGCCGAACCCGCCTCCACCCAGCAACAAGCCGCAACACGGTTTCGGATCGGCATAGGTTTCGTTTTCAGACTGGGCAAGGGCGCCACCCATGCCTGAAAGAATGGTTATCGTCACAAAGAAGAACGCCGCCCTCGCAGTTGATGATAAATGCGTGATGGTCTGCATGGAATGAGAAATCTCCAATTATGGTTATGGTGCAAAGTATCCCGAATCGCCGATCACAACCGTAGGATGCAACTCAACCCCCATACGCTGCATGAGCACTGAAATTCTTTTCAAGGGGTTCAAACTCCCGTTTGAACCTTGCCCCGGAACTCCAAATTGCCATATCGACTTCCTTGATATACGTGAGGGCGTCGATAAAGGTTTGGGTATTGTGCACCGATCCCTGAAGCAGATGGGCGCCAGGAAGATTGGCATCCAAAGGAACACGTTTGACGCCGAATTCAGGGTCTTCGTGTTCATCGACGATTTCAAGGTTGTGGTGGAACCCGGTGCGAAAGGGAGCCGGATTTGGGTGCGCAGCAGCAGCAGGATTGGAGAATCGGACCTTGGGGTGAACAAGCGTAGGGTAAACAAATTTTTTTCCATGATCAGAAGCTCACAATAAGCACACCTTGCATATTTCGATGTGCTGTTTCGAGCTGTAATCGCTATTTTGGCGAATGGACAAACGCCAAGGACCCAGACCTTTCCCCCTGCCCCTGCCACCATCGCTTCAGTCATACAGCGATCTGTTTCAGCGCGAGCCGGCCGAGGCCATAAAGCGCCTCGAGAATCAGCTGCGAAAAAGAGAGTACGACCCGGTGTGTGCCATTCTACTGGCGTGGTTCCACAAAGAGAGCGGTGATGACGCCACGGCTCATTTTTACGCCACTAAGGCAAAACTGTTCGCACCTGGGAGCCCGTTCATGTCGTTCAGCTCCTACTACTTGGACCAAAGGGATCAATTTGAGGCCTATGTACCCCTCGATGCCTACGATGGCGAGCTGCCGGGCTTCTTCGTTGACCGTACCTTGAGCCTTGACGAGCTGATCGAGCGGTTGAGCAACGGCGAAAACAGCAAGATCAGCCTTCAGGAAAGCCCCCCCGATCACATTCCTGATTCTGAGGTGCACCACGAGAACCCCCTTGATGACCAGCTGTTGGCAACGGAGACGCTTGCGAAAATCTATGAGACCCAAGGCGCATTCGAGAAAGCGGCCCAGGTTTATGAGGCGCTGCTGACAAAAAATGAGGATAAGGCTGACGAATACCTCGAGAAGATTGCTTCACTGAGGTCGGCCACCTGACGATCAGGCCGGCCTGACGTAGGGGTTCGTCCTCATTTCCTCGCCGATCGAAGTATGCGATCCATGTCCGGGATGGACGACCGTGTGCTCCGGGAGGGAATACAACTGAGACCGTATGGCCGATTCGAGCGTCTCAAAGTCGCCTTTGTAAAGATCTGTACGCCCTATGCTGCCTTGGAAAAGCGTGTCGCCTGCGATAACCAAACCCTCGTCCTCAAAATTGAACACGAGGTGGCCGGGAGCATGGCCCGGCACATGGCGCACCTGCATATTGAATCCGTGGATATCGACCTCTCCGAGCGTCTCGAGCGCAATGGTCACATCTGGGATCGGTTCCATCTTGAAGCCGAACCTGGCTGCCGTTTCAGGGACCCTCCTCCAATTTTCCTTCTCATCGGGGTGCATATAAACAGGCAAATCCGGCCATAACTTGAGTACAGCCGGAATTCCGATGATGTGATCGATATGTGCGTGGGTCTGGAGCACGGCCGCCGGTGTCAATCCGGACTCGGCCAAATACTTTGTCAGGCGGTCGATTTCTGCCTGGTAAAAGAAACCGGGGTCAACGATCAGCGCCTTGCCACCCTGTGAGAGCACATAGGTGTTCTCGGCAAAGGGGTTGACCGTGAACGAGTGAAGAATCAACCCTTATTGTAGCGCTTGTTGAAGCGGTCGACACGGCCGGCGGTCGAGATCATGCGCTCTGCACCGATGTAGAAGGGATGGTTGCGCGAGTCGACTTCGGTACGGTAGATGCCGTCCTTAACCTTCATGGTACTGCGGGTTTTGATTTCGGTGCCGTCAGAGAGCTGGACGGTGATCTCTTCGTATTTAGGGTGGATGTCTTTTTTCATGGTCAACGCCCTCGTTCGGAATATTTGAATTTCTTTTTTGGGTAGAACCGTAAGTTACGACTTATTTCATACTCATTCAAGTGCCTGCGTCAACGGTCGTACCGGTCGAAGTCTTCATCGTCCTCGCCGAAGCTCAAGTTCGTGAGCATGCTGCCCAGCATGTCGCTATACGAGCGGGAGTCGTCGAGGTTCGTCCTGCCGAGCATCGAATTCTGGTGGAGCGCGTCGAGAACAAAATCCATCATCGCATGGCGTTCGAGTTCGGAGCCGACGAATCGGTCTTCTACCAGCTCCCGAAGGCCGTCGACGCCGTCAAGGCGTTTCCCGTATTCTTCTGAGGCAAGGACATCGGGCAGTTCGACGGTGTTGCCCCGGCTGAACCAGGTGATGATTTTGGAGTAGACGTCATCGGATGCGGGGCTCTCCTTGGAGGCCGCCTTTGACTTCTGCTTCTTTTGGGGATCGGGGAAATAGGTCTTGAATACCGTGTTTATCGCCTTGCCCACCAGATGGTTGGCAACTTGGATGGCCCCCTCCTGCTCCCCTTCGTAAACCAGTTCCAGTTTGCCGGTAATGGCAGGAACCGCATGGTAGAGGTCCGAGATGCGCACGGTCGTGCTCCGCTCGCCTGTGATGAGCATCCGGTTTTCTGCGGCGGAGACGATGTTTTCCATCACGGTGATGGTCAGGCGGGCGGAGACGCCGCTTTTTTGGTCGACGTATTCCGACTGGCGCGCTTCTACGGCGATATGCTCTATCACCTGCCTCACAAAATAGGGGACTTTGATCTCGGCGTGATCACCCCTTTGAATCCAGGCCTCCTGCTCGGTGATGCGCATTCCCGTCTCGATGTCTTTGGGATAATGGGTGATGATTTGCGCGTCGATGCGGTCTTTTAGCGGCGTTATGATATTGCCACGGTTGGTGTAGTCTTCCGGATTAGCCGAAAAGACGAGCGCCACATCGAGTGGGAATCGCAGGTTGAACCCTCTGATCTGGATATCTCTTTCCTGCATGATGTTCAGCAGGGCCACCTGGATGCGCGGCTGCAAATCGGGCAGCTCGTTGATCGCAAAGAGGCCTCGGTTACTGCGGGGTAGGAGTCCGTAGTGGATCACATGCTCGCTGCTAAGATCCAGTTTCCTCGTTGCTGCCTTGATAGGGTCGATATCTCCGATCAGATCGGCAACGGTTGTATCTGGTGTGGCAAGCTTCTCGACGTAGCGGTTGCTGCGGTGCACCCATGCCACGGGGGTGTCGTCGCCGTGCTCTTCGAGCATCTGTTTGCCATATGGTGACAGAGGATTATAGGGGTCGTCGTTGAGTTCCGAGCCCTCGATGATGGGCATGTACTCGTCCAAGAAGTTGACCAAGCTGCGCAATAGCCGTGTCTTTGCCTGTCCCCTTAAACCAAGAAGCAGAATGTCGTGCCGAGCGAGCAGGGCGTGGCGCAACTGGGGGATCACTGTGCTGTCGTATCCGTAAATGCCCGGAAAAAGAGGCTCGCGAAGTTTGATCTTGCGGATCAGGTTTTCGCGCATTTCTTCCTTGACGGGCCTGGAAACCCAGCCTCCCGATTTTAGTTCCCGGATGTTGGTGATTCGGGTGTGAGGAGTAGTCAGCATGTGGCCTTGAACAGTTTGGGGTCAGGTTTGAAAATAGTACGTTTTGCCATTAGAACCATTTGGGCGACCAATCAATTCCCTGTCAAGGCAGCGCGCGGGCTTTTACCAACGTTTCTTCCCATTCCGACACGGGATCGGAGTCGGATGTGATGGCGCCGCCGACCGGGAACCATACCGTTCGGTTTTTCACAAAGGCGGATCGGATCACCACGTTAAAATCGAAGTCTCCGTTGGGCGCTATGTAGCCGACGGCCCCTGAGTACAGACCCCTACGGTAGGTTTCATACGCCTCGATGGCCTGCATCACGCGTATTTTGGGGGCGCCTGTCATCGAGCCCATAGGGAAGGTGTTCCGAAGTATGTCAACACTTGACGTATGACGAGGTACCTTAGCCTTGACCGTCGACACCATCTGGTGGACGGTGGCATACGACCGTATTTCGAAGAGATGCTCTACCTCCACACTCCCTTTTTCGGCGATACGTGCCAGATCGTTACGCACCAAGTCGACGATCATCAAATTCTCGGCTCGCTCCTTCTCCGAATTGACAAGGTCCTCGATCATGGCTTGGTCTTGCAGCGGATCCGAAGATCTGGGGCGAGTGCCCTTGATGGGTTCGGATACGACCATGTCGCCTGCCCTTTTCAGATATCGCTCGGGAGAGGCGCAGACCACCGATGTTTCGCCGTAGTTGAGGAATGTACCCATCGGTACAGGGCCCTTTTCCGCCATTTGCCGATACAGGTCATAAACGGAACCATGTAGCTTACCCTCGAGCTGGTGCGACAAGTTGAGTTCGTAATACTCGCCCTCGTGGATATCGGCTTTTACACGACCGATTGTGTCGATATAGCCCTCTTTCGTGGTGGTTCCACCAGTGATGTCGACATGTGAGGAGGCTACACCCGGTAAAGATGCATCGACATTGAGCGAACCTTCGATGAACCTGAAGCTGCCGTCTTTTTCTGTTTCAACAAGGAGTGAGGGTTGAATGGCAATGAGATCGGGAAGGCCGACCGGATCAGGATTATTTGAGTGGAGCAGCTCATCCTGGTTCTTGAGGTCGTAGCCCAATGCACAAAACCACCATCCGGGATACTTGGATATGATTTCATTGAGGGCATCCCAGGCATTCGCGTTCCACATTTCGGTGCTTCCGTCATGGTGCTCAAGCCTTAGCGTGCCGCCATGTGCTGTCAGGATTCGGAGGGGGAACGAGGCCAGCAAGCTGGTGCCAACATGAGGATGCTGCGTTTCGAGCAAAAATGTGGCTCTGCTTGCTTCTAGAAGCGGCAGCAGATCTGCGAGATTACGGATGGGGGTGTCCGACATCAGATCAGCGCGTCATTACGGTATTCGGCCCACTTGCTATGTAACCGCTTCACCAATTCGTTCTCTACGTTGTAAATCACGTCGTTGTATTTGTGAACGGGATGCAACTCGCGCAACGAATTGGTAGTAAATAATGCATCGGCGGTCTCGAGAACACTTGGCGCCGCTTTACATTCCACGATATCCACAACCCCTTCCATTGCTTCTATGATGAGGGAACGCATGATTCCGAGGAGGATGTCGCAGGTTGAGTCCGGGGTGAAGAGCACATCGCCTTTCATCCAGAAGATGTTCGCCATCGTGGTTTCGCTGATATGCCCGTCGATGGTGCACATCACCCCTTCCTGATAGCCGGCAGACTGGGCCTCGCGTTGGGCAAGGATGTAATTGAGCCCGTTTGAGAGCTTGAGGCTTGATGGGAGGCTGGCATTGGGAATCCTTCTCGTTTGCACGAGTCCGATATGGCTTGGTGGTGGCGTGTTGCCGACAGGGAACGTGTTGACGAGCAGGAGTGCATCGGACCAATCTTGCGTCTGATACCCCAGGGGTCCCGACCGCCATGCTTGTATTCGGATACGGGCCTCTGTTTCGAGCAGTTGGTTCCTCTCAAGGAGAACTTCGATGATATGGGCGAATCGTGCCTCTGTCGATTCTCTCGGCGGGTTGATGCCCAAGTATTGGAGGCCACGGTTGAGCCGGTCGACATGGCGGTCGAGGGCCAGCAAGCGTCCATTCCAAGCCTTCAGGGTCTCAAAGCATCCATCGCCATACGCAGCGGCCCTCGACGCTGCCGGAATGGAAGCCTCGGTAACAGGCAAAAAACGGTCGTTGAAAAAAGCGTAGCTCATCGGGTCATCGGGGCATCGGGGCATCGGGTCATCGGGGCATCGTTACGTCGGGTCATTGGAGGCTTGACAGTTGGGATTCGCCGACGAGAATTTGGACAGGTTTGGAATCGCGGTTGAAGCGAATGGCTGAGGGGACACCTGGAAGCCTCAGGTCGAGGTAGTGGATCGTGCCATCCACGTATACGAAGTCGTGGTTCGTCCTTCCGATGTAATCCCTGGCCTCTGATCCGTTGTCTTTGACTGCTGCCGCTAAAATCACAAGGGAATCTCCTCTTTGCGATTTCAGGGAGTCGAGGTTATCGAGCACTTCAAGGCTCTTGCCGGACCATGACGCCCAATAGACCAAAATCACCTCCCTGCCCCGGAATGATGCGATCTGAAGACTGTCGGTGCCGTCGAGATTCTGAAACCAGCGCTGGTGGATGAGCGAGTCGGCCGCCACAAAATCGGTCATGGTGACTCGCTGATTTTCGGCGTACCGAAAGCTGAAGATGATGATCAGGCCGACTGCCAGGATGCCTATCCCGAAAAGTACCCGATTGAACATTGTGAGATCTTGAGCCATATTGAATTCTTTCTCCAAAGATAGAGAAAGAAGGGCTCACTTGTCGAGCAAACGAACAAGAAGACCCGATCGTGGCGGCAAGAATCCTAAAAGTGTTCCACCTGGCATATCGACGGTATCGCCGCCGATAATGACGGCCACGTCAGGTGACAGCATTGGTGGAACGGCATCTCGTACAGAAAGCGTGTCGGCCGACTTGTTCAGCAGCACAAAAACCGTCTCATCCTCGAAGGATCGTGTGAAACCGAACAGTCCCGTTTCGTCGTCTGAAATCTTTACCTTAACGTCACCCAGACGGAGTGATTTGTACTCACTGCGCAGCTGCATCAAGGCGCGGTACCAATCATGCAACTCCTTGTCGGAAACTACCTTGTCCGGTTGCCTCGCTTCGCCGAGCGGATGATTTGCCTCATCGGCATACACCATATCGGGCCATAGCATGGGTTTGCGGTCGTCCGGATCGTCGGCTCCCCACATACCTGATTCGGTGCCGTAGTAGATCATGGGCGCACCAGGCCACGTGTACTGGAACAGTGCCATCAACATGAGCGTCTCACGGGCTTGTGCACCTGGGTACGAGACGTTGTAGGAGGCGTTGTCGCGTGGCAGCGCCAGACGGTCGTATTCACGGCCGGGGTTCACGATCATGGAGAATATGCGGTCTGTGTCGTGACTGTCGAGCAGGTTTTGCATGGCGAGCCTTGAAGATGCCGGCCATGATTCATAGACTTCCATCTGCCTTCGGGCGAAACCTGAAGCCGTTTCGGTCCCATTGATGAAGAAGTCGACGGTCGGGTAGGCCCACCGGTAGTTCATCACCACGGTGAACAGGCTGTCGTTAACGTACTCGAGGGCTCGGTCCGTCCAGATTTCCGCAATTGTGACCGCATGTGGGTTGATGTTGCGGACGTGCGCATGCCATTCGGTCCAGAAACGTTTGCCTACCTCCTCTGCCACGTCGAGGCGCCAACCGTTGATGCCGTCGGAGGGGTCGCCATCGCCGTTTGGGTCCATCCAGCGGCTGGTGGCGGCAAAAATGTAATCGCGTACGGGGTCGGGCAGGCCCTGCTCATGGTCACGAAACTCGGGCAAACCCTTGTAGCCCCACCATCCCTCATAGTCGAACTCGTTCTCGGATGTAGCCGGGTCGTCCCACGATGTGATGCTGTACCAATCTTTGAAGGACGATTTCTGCTGATTGGCGACGATGTCGCGGAAGGCCCAGAAATCGGGTCCGGTATGATTCCATACTCCGTCAATCACAACTCGGATTCCCCGTTTTCTTGCCTCATTGAGCATCTTCAGGAACAGCTTGTCGGCGCTGGTCCATTGCCATGTGGATGGATCATTGGGGTCTTCCTGTTCCATGATCGCGGCGTCGCCGGCGGGATCGGGTCCGAAGAATCGGTCGATGTGGTGAAAGGTGCTGCCGTCGTATTTGTGCATGGAAACGGCGTCGAACACCGGATTGAAGTAGATGGCGTTGACGCCCAAATCGGCCAGGTAGTCAAGGCGGTCGATCACTCCCTGCAGGTCGCCGCCATATCGGCGCGTGGTTGCGGTTTCGTAAAATACGTCGGAGACGGCCCGCTGCCAAGGCTGCAGTTCGTACCAGTCGGAGGTCCAGGGCGTTACTTCCCAGCCTTCAGGTCCGTTGATCCTCTCGCGGGTCGGATCGTTCGTGGGGTCGCCATTGGCAAACCGTTCGGGGAAGATCTGGTACCAGTTGGCGGACAGGTGCCAGAGCGAGTCGGCGGGCAGGGTGGCATGCGAATCAGGCGGTTCGGATGGGGAGGCACATGCCGAAAACCCCAAGGCCATGCCGACGAGAAGGGCGGTCTTAATGGGTACCATGGCGGCGACTTACTTGATAAGGAGTATTTTCTGGTTGCGTAGGATATCGCCCGAGGTGAGGCGCACCAGGTAGGTTCCACTGGCCAGGTTGCGGGCGTCGAAGACGTGTTCATGGCGTCCTGCAGGGAGGGTGCGGTTGCTCAGGAGGGAAGCTACCTTGCGACCGAGGATGTCGTACACTTCAAGGGAGACGTCGCTGCGCGTGGGCAGCTCGAACGTGAGCACCGTGCTTGGGTTGAACGGATTCGGGTAATTTGGCAGCAAGGCGAGCTCTGTGGGCAATGCCGACGGCTCATCGTCAAGATCGGTGCTGACCAAGCCGCGTCGGTTGCCAGCAATCGGTCTGCTGGTGTAGAGACGGAATTCGCCCGGCAACATCGGAAACGTGTTTGAGACGCTGTTGATGGTTATCGACGTACCGCGGAAATAATCGTACCACGTGCCAGTTTTCGTGAAATTTACCGGAGCGTTGGCTTCCACCACACTGAAGTTGCCGACCAGCACGACATCCATGTCCTCATGCTGAAGGATGATGCGCTTGACGGCGCCACCGGTGTCCATAGTGAAGTTGGTTGTCGAAAATGCCGGTTCGGTCTTCTTTAGGTGAATCATCTCGGCAAAAACGGAGAAGAGTCTCTGATTGTCGGCATTCAGATAAATGTTGTTCCAAGGCAAGGGCTTTTCGGTTAATCGACAGGCATCCGAAATGGACCCATTCGAGCATCGGTTGATCGACTGCGCATACCCGAGCTCGCCAAACTGCCAGATCATCTTTGGTCCGGGCGTTGTGAACAGGAAAGCCGCTGCCGCCTTCGTGCGCTCGAGTGCGACCGCCGGAATTCGCACGCTCGGATTTCCGAAGGTGGATCCAAAATTGAGATTTCGGTACATGATGCGCTCTTCGTCGTGGCTTTCCATGTAGCCGACGAGGTGCGGCTGCTGCCAGACACGGTTCTTATAGGAAAGGCTGTTAAAGTTCGAGTTGGAATTGAAGCCCATCGTCGCCTCGTTGAAGGCATAGTTCAGGTTGCCCCACAGCATCATGCCGTAGTCGGCCAGCTGACGTTCCTCGGTATTGTCGGCGAAGTGCTCGAGGATGACGTAGAAGTTTTGATTGATGTCCCACATGAAATCGGACAGCTCCTTCCACAGGTTGATGCGGTTGATGTCTACCTGCCCCCAAGCGCCGACATTCCCCAAGGTGTTTTTCTGGGTGAACCCCTTGGACAGGTCAAAGCGGTATCCGTCGATCTTGTACTCCCGCATCCAGTGTTCGATTACGCGCCGAGTGAAATATCGGGTGGCCGTCGATTCGTGGTTGAAATCGTTTCCGACGTTGAAGTCGTGCTTCGGTGTGACGTTGAACCACGGGTTGTCGGGTGTGACGGGGCCATAGGGACCGCTGGCATACATCCGCACAAGTGGCGACTGACCGAACGCGTGGTTAAGCACGATGTCGAGGATGACGGCAATACCGCGCTTGTGGGCCTCATCCACAAACCGTTTGAAGGCGTGTTCGGTACCGTAGAATTTGTCGAGCGCGACGTGAAACGACGGGTTGTAACCCCAGCTCAAGTTACCTTCAAACTCGTTCACGGGCATGAGTTGGATGGCATTGACGCCTAGACGCTGCAGGTAGTCGAGGGAGTCGACGAGGGTCTCATAGCTGCGCGTGCCCACGAAATCGCGCAGAAGCAGCTCGTAAATCACCAGTTTCTCCTTTGGCGGTGGCACGAAATCGGTGACCTCCCATTGGTATTCGGCTTTGCCAGGCTGCAGCACGCCCACGGCGAACTCGGTCTTGCCGGATGGGTATTCCGTTAGGTTGGGATATACCGAATCGGGGATGAACCGGTCGTCGAAGGGGTCGAGGATCTTTTCGGAATAGGGGTCGGCCACACGGATGGAGCCATCCACCAGATATTGGAAACCGTATTCGAGTCCTGGTTCGAAGATGTCGAGTGTGATCCAGAACCGCACGCTGTCGGGCGTGATTTCGTGTCGGTTCATGAAATAGCTGGGTTGTGCCTCCCAGTCGTTCATGTCGCCGACCACGTAGGCAAAATCCTTGCGGGGTGCATATAGGACGAGGGTGATTTCGGACGGTTTGGCATCATTGTAGTTGATGCCGTCCTTCATGCCGGCAGGCACGGGCACATTGGCCCGTTCAGGATTTACCACGACGCGCAAGGTGTCGCGCTTCACCGACTGGTTGGTGAACGTTGCCGATGCAACGAGTTCCAATACCCCGGGTCCATCGGGTGTAAGCGTGTAGTTGAGGGTGTCGTTCGCGGTGGACGAAACCTGCTGCCCGTTGATGCTAAGGCTCATCGACGCCACGCCAGTGGTGGTCTGGGCGACAGCACGCACAAGAGTCGGCTCATCCACTTCAGCGAATGCAGGGTAGAAAGCCGATGACGATGGGGCGGTGAAACGGACAAGGTCGGCCTCCTGCGCAACGTCCACGAAAATATCCGAATTCCCCACGCCTTTGCCTTCCCTATTTGGCGATGGTCCCTCATTTCTGAACACCATGGCCAGCTTCAATATTTTCTCGTTGCCCAAGCAATTGGATCCCATGTTGTAGTAGGCACGAATGTCGTTGATGGTGAGTCGGTAGATATTGGGATTCTGCGGATCGCGGGTCATCAGGTTGATTGAATCAATGTCCTGCCCCCAATTGGTGACCACGCAACGCCATGAGGTGGGTCCACTGCTCAAATTCGTGATGACACCTGTGTGGATGTACACCTTGCCGGCGTAGTTTTCAAGCCCTTTGTTGCCTTGGCTTGCGTTGAATACGATAGTGACCGGTTGGTCGAGTGTGGGGATGGCAGGGACGGTGGTAACTTGGGCACGGACAGAACCTACACCCATCAAAAGCAAAAAGGCCAGCAGGCCGTTGAAACGTAGACGCATCTTTCAGAAAGTTAGAGAACTGGCAATGATTATGACTGAACGGTCACTGTGGTTTGACTGAGAACCGTTGTGGACGAGCGAAGGATGAGCTCGGGCGAGAAGATGGTGTGCGACACCATGCGCTCCGGATTTTCGATGCGGTCCATAAGTTTGTCGAGCGCCATGGCTCCCATTTCGTACATGGGTTGCCGCATCGTGCTCAATCCAAGGAAGCGGGAGATTTGAATGTCGTCGAATCCAATGATGGGAATGCTTCTGCCCGCATCACGCATGGCCTTCAACGCGCCCAATGCCTGTATGTCGGAGGCGCAGAAGCACGCGTCGGGTTTGATCGGATGGTTGAGGATCTTCATCATGGCGGCGTATCCGGCCTGTTCGGTGAAACCATCGCGGTACGTGTCGTCGCCACAGACGATCAGGTCTTGATTCACGAGGCGACCGGCGTCCTCAAGGGCGCGTTTATAGCCATGGATCCGGTCGCGTATCGGCTTGGAAGACTCCACGGCCGAAATCATGGCAACGCTTCGGCAACCTGAATCTATCAAGTATTTCGTGGCCGTGTAGGCGCCTTCCACACTGTCGACGCTCACGGAGTCGAATTTGGGCGAGAATTCGTCTACGAGTACTACTGGCACCTTGAATCGCAGCATGGACTCCCAGTCCATTTCGGGGAGATGCACGGAAACCAGGGCGTATCCGTCTGCAAGTCCTTTTTTCATGACGTACTCGACTTGATTTCGCAGCTCTTCGGCCGACTCGAATCCCTTGATATTATAGATGTTCAGGTCGTAATCGAATTCGAGCAGCTTGTCCTGCATTCCGGCCAATATCTCCATGAAATAATAGTTGGAGAGGATGGGCACAATCAGGATGATGGTCTTGGTGTTTCTGCGCGCCAGACCTTGCGCGAAAGCCCGTGGATGGTAGCCCATCGACTCGGCGACATCCAGAATCTTTTGCCTGGTTTTAGGACTCACGTTCGTGTTGTTGTTGAACACACGTGAGACGGTGGCGATGCTCACCCCGGCCGATTTGGCGATATCGTAAATGTTGATGGACAACGCAGTATCGAATTCGACGCGTGCCCGCACCCCGATTCGGGGTGCGGGTCGCATCGTGAAGGTATTATTTGATAAGTACCATCTTGCGGTCGGCCGTGAAGTTATTGGCTTCGAGGCGGTAGATGTATACACCGGATGCAAGACGTGAAGCATCGAAGTTCACGGCATGAGTTCCGGATGTGAAACGCTGGTTGTTTAGCACCGTAGCCACTCTTTGGCCAAGCGTGTTGTAGATCGCAAGACGCACTTCGCTGGTCACAGGAAGTGTGAAATTGATCGTCGTGCTTGGGTTGAATGGGTTCGGATAGTTCTGTGCAAGGGCGTAACCTGCTGGCAGGTCGGAGAAGTCGCCCTCGTCGCTCGAGAGGATGGCGCCGTAGTTAGGAAGCGGCTCATAGGGCAGGTCCTCGCGGGTCCAGGTCAGCAACGGGAACTGGTAGGTCGAAGGCCAGCGAAGTTCGCCATCCACTACGATCGGCTTGATGAACTGGTAGTAGCGACGGCCAGCGTCGAATCCGCCACCATTCAGCAATGTGCTCTTGGCGCCACGTGGATGTCCGTAAGCAATACGGAAACCGATGTCGTTGAGCGTCGGCATTTCGAGTGGCATAACCAACTCATAGATGCCGTCGCCGTCAGGATCGCGCATCATGATGCGTTCGAGTTCTTCGGTGGTCGGCGTATAGTTACGTGTCGGATTGTTGAGATCCTCGATACCGTTAACCGACTGCTCGCCTGGGCGAATACCTTGGGTGAGGGCGAAGAAGTTGGTTTCGAACACGACAAACACCGAATCCGATCCGGGTACGAACGGTGTTTCGAAGGTTTTGGCTGGATTCATGTCAATACGGAAGGTCACTGTCGAGGCATTTCCGACGGTGTTTTCCTCATTGATGAACGCCTGGCTCGAAATTCCGTTGAAGAAGGAGATGCCCTCGAGCGGGTTGAAGGTATCTTGGATCTCAGCATCAACCACCGTGTACACACGGTCACTACCGCCGAATTCACCCGGCTCTTCGTAACCTGTGTCGCCCGTCAAGCCTGGAATGTAGGAGTTAGGACGATAGTTCACGTCGAGCGGGTTGTTCACAAAGCGCGAACGAGCCCACTGGATGTAGTACTTGAACTTGCGTGTGGAACCCACAGCGACGTTGTCGCTTGGGATCACCTTCGTCCAAGCCTGCAATGACGACTCGAACGTCATGGCGCCGACGGCTGGACCTCTCTTCGGTCTTGGGTCGGAGCTGTCTGGGCTGTCTTCTGCCCATCCTGTAAAGTCGGAGGCGACAAACACGGAGTCACCCTTCGCTGCATCGAAATAACCGAGGTCTTCAAGAGCACCCACTTGGATGGCGAAGCTGAACGATGTGTTGATGCGTTTTGCGTTGGTTGGGCGCAGGCCGTTGAAGAAGGACCACTCGACCGTCTTCGATTCAGCGACGTTCGCCAACGCGAGCACTTTGTTATTGCCGTCTTCCCAGGTCACGCCGTCAGCACCACGGTCGATGGCGTATTTCCATTCGACGTTACCGTTTGCGGGAAGATTTGCCTTTGCAAATTTTGCGACACCACTGTAGAACGTAACGCCGACATTGTTGTTGGGGTTAGCCTCCTTCGTCAACGTCACAGTCGAGCTTCCCCAATCGAGGGGAGCTGTTCCACCACGCACCTGAACCAAGTGATTGCTGTTGGTGTCGTCGAGCAAACCGTCCTGAATCATGCGACCCACGTTCACTCGGAATTGGACTTGCACCGTGTCGGGGTGTGAGGCTCCGAATACCGCGATGTCGTCATAGAACACTGTCGGAAGCACGACTGGGGCCGTTGCGTTGGCCGGCAGCGTGTAGAGACGGTTCGGCGCGCTTTCCCATCCCGTATTCGGAACGGTTTCCGTGTTCACAATCTGGTTGTCGGCATTGCGGTAACCGACCCAGTACTTGTGCTCAAAGGTGTCGCCCGGGGTCATCATGACTTCCATCTCCCAGGTGTTGTCACCGACATACTCCATGATGAGCGTAGAACCTGCGTTCCAATCGATGACCTGCCCGTTATACTGGGCGGGTTTTCCTTGAATGGCACCGCGCATCTGCACAACGTCCGTTGTGCGTACGGTGTCCTTCACCGTCGAGGTGTTGACTCGGAAGGTCACTTTCACAGGATCCTGTGCATATGACCAACCGGCCAGCCCCAAGACCATCATCAGCGAAGCTATTGCTAGCCTTGTAACCGTTTTCATGGTTTTCTCCTTGGTTGTTGGTTGGTACGGGTTTTCCGTAAGCTTTTGGTTAGAACGAAATTGAAACTGAGACTCGGTTGACCAATCCGAGATTGGTGTACGAGTTGAGCGCGTATCCGAAATCAAATCCCAGGCCATTGTTCAGGCTGTGCTTGATGCCGGCACCGGCGGTGAACTTGAGCGTGCGTTCGTCTTCCGAACGTCCGGTTATGTAGGGCAGGCCGCCACGAAGGGCAAAACGGTCGCCCAGGAAGCTCACTTCGGTTCCCAAGCTAACGCTTTGGTAATTGTCGTTGGGCGAGGTGCCGTCAACCATGATGGTCGCGCTCACCTGCTCGGTCTTGATCGGCTGCCATGCCAAACCGACACGCAACATAAGCGGCAAATCGAACTCGTCGGTTTCAAGACGCGTGTTCACTTGGCCGTTGTTGCCGTTGTTGGTGGGGTCGATGTCGACAGTGGTGGTCAGATCCTTGCCGTTGATCTGCATCTTCTGGCCAAAATTGGTGATGCTCACACCCAAGATGATCCCGTCGAAGGGTGTTTCGTAGGTTGTGCCGATGTCGAAGGCTATGGCGGACGCGCTCGAATTCCAGATGGTTTCGTTCACGTATTTGACGTTTGCACCCAGGGCAAACTTGTCGATAAGGTACCTGGCATAGGTGACGCCCACGGCATAGCTGTACGCACGGAATTTTAAGCCCAACGATCCCTCAGGGTCCTCGAAGGTGGTTACAGTCATGTCGTCCATGGTCAACGCGGTTATGTTCACACCCATCGCACTGCGGTTGCCCATGGGCATGACGAAACCGAGGTAGTTGTGCTTGAGATCGAGGAACCAGTCGGCATGCTCAACCATAAGCGCGTTGTTCTCGATGTTCGCAATGGCACTGGGATTCCAGACCATGGCAGAAGCATCGTTTACGGAGGCGCCAACGGCACCCCCCAAGGCGGCGGAGCGTGATCCGACGGGGATCTTCAAAAACTGTGCGGCCGTCGTTCCCGTTTTTGAAACGGTTTGACCGAACGACGATAAAGGCGAAAAGCAAATCGCCATCATCAGAAGGGTCAATCGGAGAGTCAGCTGTTTTTTCATGGTGTATTTTCTCCCTGATATCATTTGATGACTGCGAATTTGTCTTTTTTGACCCCGATGCCAGGGGCGTCGACCACATAGAGATAGACCCCATAGGAGAGCTCCAGGTTGTCTTTGGTGAGCATATTCCAAATGAAGGTGCCGTCGTCGCTTCGGTTGTTCACTTCCAGCTTGTTCACCAGATGACCCGAAACGGTATAGATGTAGATCGTGCACTTGGCAGGCAAGTGGTTGAAATGCATCTGCCGCGTCTGCTGTGGCTGGGATGTGGTTGGACGAGGTTCAACGATGTTGGTCACGACATAGGGATTGGGGACGACCTTGATCTTGTCGAGGGCGTTCTTGGCGGAGTCGGCCTCCACCCTGGCCATGTTCAATTCGGGATCGATTTTGAACTCGAAAATGTCGTTCGCTGTGAACGGTTTGATTGTCTTAAGCTCGAGTCTGTCACCATTGGTCGGATTCACACTCTGAACCACATTGCTTGGGACCAGATACACGCGCCAGGTGAACTGGTTGCGCAATGCCCCGACATTCTCGATGAAGATGATGTCGTCACGAACCGTGAAGGATGAGGCAGAGAAATTGCCGTCCTGACCGTCGGTTCCCAAGAACGCATACTGCACTTCCCTGTCTTCGGTGCGGTTGAACACCTTGAAGTTAGTTGGGCGCGATATGGCCCGAACCGGGATGGCACCGATGCGAATGGTGGTATCTTTCGAGGTGCCAAAGCCGGGTGGTCCCATCACGATTTCGTAGTCGCTCGGCTTGGTCTGGTTGCGGAACACCTCAAACCGCACATCATGGATGGAGACGTTGCGATCGGTACGCCATCCGGACAGTGCCGGGTTATAAGCCGTAACCTCACCTGCGTTGGTTACGATAACCCTGAAACCCTGCTGAACGGGGTTACTTTCGCCGTTGAAACCGCGTGAATGCTTGATCAGCGTATCAATGCGGCCTGCCGAAATATTCAGCAGAGAGAAATCCTTTGTCTTTACGGTATCAGGCACGTTCGGGTTACCCGAGCGTATCAGGGTGTCGCGGAAGACGACACGGTAGGTGTTGTCGGCGCGCAGTGAGTCAGGATCGACGATTCCCACTTCGACCGTCCCCCCTGCCGAACCCTGCACCAAGCGAGCCATCGGGTTGTCGGGATTGATGTAGCCGGCAGAGCTGGCGCGTGGACGCACGACAACCACGTTCTCGCCGGTCACAACGGAGCCGTCGGGATTCAGATTGATCTGGATCGGCGACTCAGAGGGTGAGATGCCGGCCGGCGTCGCCCCGAAATCATAGGCTGTGACCGCATAGTAGTACACCCGTCCGTTGATCACGTCCGTGTCTGTGAACTGGCGCTGCAGACCTGTGTCGTTTCCGAGGAAGAACTTGATGCCGTTAACATCGACGGGATGAAAGCCGGTGAGGCCATTCACCCTGTCGAACTGGGCAATCGGACGGTTGAAGATCAGGTTTCCGAAACCGTCGGTGATTGTGCGGGAATCGGCGAATGCGGGATCGGTCGACTTGTAAATCTTATATCCCTCAAAGTCGTTGCCGGGCAATCCCAGCTTGTCGACGTAGCGGTCGAACGATAGCTCAGATTCAGTGTCCCAATACAGAGTGACATACCCGTCGCCGGCCACGGCCTTGACCTTCGGAGGCTTAGGTGCCACGGCAAACTGGTAGTCGGCTTCGTAGGCGTTGGTTGCCTGGTTCAGGTTCTCGTTGTTTTTAACCCGATCCTGTTCGAGAGAACCGTTGGTCTGTGCGACAGATATGGCGACGGCAAAACGCTCGATGGATCCACGTCGCAGCGGGAAGAAGGACGAGGTGATCAAGATGTCTGAGTCTTGACTGGTGGCGCCTGCTTCGAAGACACCCGGACGCATGTTGTTGTTCCAGAAGCTCTCGTCGGCGGCGAAGTTGGCGCCGTTTCCAAGCGTACCTGCACCAGGGAACGTCACGGAAGAGATACCGATCAGGTCCGATTCGGACACGTCCGTCTTGTCGATATTCGGCTCGCCAGGGAACGGCGTGAAAGCACCCGACGTGGGCCTTCCGTCACCCTCGCCCGTGTCGCCGGTTGCCTCTACACCGTCGAGGCCGACGTCGTCGCTGACCTCGACCCAATCGCGGTCGTTGTCGAAGAAGTCGTCGCGAGACTCGTCGATCATCGGTGCGCTGGTGAAGTAGTTGCGGTCCTGCGCCGGGAACGACGGACTCGCATCGCGTGTCTGGGTGATTAGACGGTTGGGCACAATCAGTCCACGCTGGATGGTATCCCCCACGTCAAACCGTAAATAGTTGATGTATCGCACCGGCCTTGGAAGGAAATTTCCGTTCACAAGGGTCTGCTTGGTAAGGTGATTGGGCCTATTTTCGTCAATCAGGCCGTCAAGGTCGTTGTCGAGCAAGTCAGTGTTGTAAAACTCGTTCGTCGAGCCTGGAAAGGCGATGGCATCCTCGATGAGCGTGATGCCGTTGGGTGGGAGCACGATCTGCCTGCCTTGCGACACCACCGTGCCGCCACCCTGTGGGTACGTCGATATCACCCGGTCACCGTTTTCCTGGATAAGGACGATCTTGTCGCCTGGACGCAACGTGCGCGAAGTGAAGTCTTCGGCAGTGAAGAATGGGATCACTTCAGAAACCAACTGGTTGCGGTTGTAAAAACCGTTTGGACCAGTCAGAAAATTGAACAGATCCTCGTTCTGTGGATTTGTGCCATCATATTGGTCGCTGTCGCCGTCGTTGTCGATGCCGTCGATGGAGTTGCCGGGCGTTTCAAGGAATTTCATGGCGAGCATGCCGATCGGCTGGCCATTGAATTCGGGCGGCGACTGCGTTCGCTGGAGGTCCGTCAAGTAGGCGATGGCACGGCGCTGGTCAAACTCCGGACGGTCGTTCGATGGAGTTCCGACCCAGTCGGCCACCCAGAGGGTGAAGGCCATCTTGTTGTAATTGTAGGATCCGTCGTTGAACACCTCCATGATGTTGAAGTGAACGTCGCTGATCAAGATCTGGGACCAAGCCAGAACGCGGGTGTCGAGCTTGATGGCAAGACCGCCACGGGTGGGATCGGTCTGATCTGGAAAGAATCGCCCATTCTCGATGAAACGGGTATAGTTGTCGTCACTGGCACGGTAAAAGAACTCCTGGTCGGCATTAAAGATGTCCTTTCCAAAGAAGCCGTTCCAGGCGTTGGGCCAACCGGGATCGACGTTATCAGTGATCTTGTCCGGCCAGAACGATGGCCAGGTGTTCCCGAGCGTTGAGCCGGGTCCACGGTCGCTGCGTGCCAGCTCGGTGCTGGATGGATTGAAGTAGCCTGAGACCGGGTTCATGTTCCAGCTTCTGCCCTGACTCGTGCGTCCGTTCGGCGAATTGACGATGCGCAGCACTCCGGTTGCACCCGGCGCCTGGTCGTTTACCTCGGCGCCCACAAAGATTGCAAAAAGGTACATGTACTGTCGGCCGGTGTTCTTCGGGTATTCGAAAATGATTTCGTCCTGACCAGAAATACGCCCTGCCCATCCGAAATTGTGGTAGGTGGCGCGCACGTTGTTCCCGTCCAGGATCGACTTGCGCCTTTCCTGAAAGGAGGAGCGTTCATCGCTGGGGATGTGATCGCCGTTGCTCTGCGCAACCACAGGTGCAACCAGTGCCAGGGCTAACGCTCCAGTCAACAAATATTTGAGTGCAAACATAGATTTCATTGGTCCTGGTATGGCTTAGTAAAAGGAGAACTGTAATCCGAACTGGACCCTGCGGGGCTCGGAGTAGAAGGTCGGGTTGGTGTAGAAGCCCGGGTCAAAATTTGACGGGAACAGCAATGGCGACTCAGGCCTGCCAGAATCACCGTATACATTGATCGGATTCTGGGAATCGAACACGTTGAACACATTCAAGAAGACCCTGGCCGTCTGCCCTTTGATGTTGAAATCTTTGTATGCGTTGATGTCAACACTGATATTCGACGGACGCACCAGGCTGTTCGTGAGCACGTCGGTGGAGGCATTGATGCCCACACGGCTTGGTATGGATGTGTCGGGTGTGTATGGGTTGCCAGTCTGGAACTTTTGCAAGATGTTCACGCCCCACGTCTTGCCGGAATAGAAGATCGACGAGTTGAAGATGTGCTTCCGGTCCCAATCCAGCGGCCTGAGGAGCTTTGTGAGCGCCGATCCGGTGGTGTCGTTCCTCGAAAGGGCTGCAAAGAATTCGGCGGCGGGATCCGAGTTTGAACCCTCAGCAATCGAAAACGTGTAGTCGAAGCGGACGCTGATGGCGTTGGCTACGTTCTGGTTCAGCGATGCCGTGATGCCGCGGACGTTGGCATAGTCGCGGTTGATCCAAGTACCGTAGCGCACGCTGGGGATGTACGTTTCGGTGGTAGGCCCCGAAGAGATCCAGTCGCGGATGTCACGATAGAAGCCCGTCACATCGATCGCCGTGCCGGAAATGATTTCCTGCTGCAGGCCGAGTTCGTATTGGATCGTCTTCTGCGGCTTGAGGTCCGGATTTCCGTAGATGCCGTAGATGCCCGAATTTTCCTCCAAAATGATCTGGTCGCGTGTGAAGAGGCGGTCGTACTCGGGGATCTGGAAGAAGTAGCCATAGGAGAATCGAATCACACCGCGGTCCGATATCGGATAGGCCACACCAAGACGTGGACTGAGCGCAAACTTGGGATCCACTTTGCGGAACCAGTAAGATTCGCGCTGCTGCAGGGTGTTGTTGCGGTTCTCGCTCAGGAAGGGATTGAAAATGTCGGGATCCTTCGGATCGGCAGGCACATTGGCGTTGGCGTTGAAATAGTCGAAGCGCAGGCCCACGTTGATGATCAGGTTCTCATATTCCATCTTGTCCTGAATGAACGCCGCTGCCGCATAGGGCTTGCGCTGATACTGCTGGTGGTCCGACGTGTTGATCGGCGGGATGCCCATCGACACGCCCGGAGGTGCGGTCACACCATTCTGCTCGTTCACGGGCTGGAGGGAGAACGAGTCGTAGTCGAGCACGTCCGACTGAAACTCCACACCCGTCTTGATGAAGTGGCGCTGGTTCACCTGGCTCGAGAGCTCGACCTTGGCGATGAAGGTCTTGGTATTTCGCTCAAAGAAGCCGTTGTTGGTTCCCAACCGGTTGAACCGTCCAGACTGCCCTGGAGTGTAGATAGGGTCGAGCGATCCCAGGCGCTGATAGTTGAAGTACCTCAGGTCGTAGGGATCCTTGTAGAGGTAGCTCTTGAAGTTGTTTTCCTTCTGCGCGATGTTCGCCGTAAGGAAGGTGTTGTTCGAAGGTGTGATGGTCGTCTTTAGGTTGAGCGAATAATTCTGTCGCAGACTTTGGGCCCGGCCGTCGGGAACGGTTCGGTTTTGGTGGTCATATCCCCTGCCACGCTCGTCTCCGAACAAGCCGATCAGGTTGAAGCGCAGCTTGTTGCTGACGTTGAACTGCAGGTTGCCCTGCGCCGAAACCGTTTCGAATGTGTTCATGGCGACCAAGGCGGAATCGCGCACACCCGTGTCGCGATAGACGATGTTGCCGTTAGCAAGCGTATCGAGCGGCAGATACCATGATTTGTTGAAGTCGACACGGTCTCCAAACCGGTTGACGCCACCTGTGGCAAGCGTGTCGATAAATGGACCAAGCGGCGAGTATGCATTGTATCCGTTCAACCACCCGTCATTTTTAAAGTGGCGTCCCGTGATGAAGAACGTCAACTTGTCCTTGATGATCGGCCCAGAGACGCTGGCGTCGATGTTGTACTGACGCTGAGGATTGAGCCCCGTGATGGATGTGTTCGTACCGTTGAAAATGTGCCCGTTGGAGGTGAGGTAATCGCCGGCCCAAATGCGGAAATTGCCGTCAAATTTGTTCGATCCTGCTTTGGTCACCACATTGATGATACCTGACATCGCCTGTCCATACTCGGCATTGAATGTTCCAGATATGACCTGGAGCTCCTGCACGGAGTTGTTCTCGATGCGCACACCCTGGCTGTTGTCGAAGTTGTCGGTAACACGCACGCCGTCGACGATGTACGACACTTCGGTGGAGCGGCCACCACGGATGTGGATGGATCCCGTCGAACTGACTGAAACACCCGCCTGCAGCTGCACGACGTCGCGCAATTCCTGAACCGGAAGCTTGGCGATCTCTTCACGGCTCACTCGCGCCTCTGTACTGGTCAAATCCTTGATGATCACATCCCTGTTGGCCTGAACCACGACCTCTTCGCCGACAAACGATTCCGTGCGCAGACGGAAGTTGACCTCCGTCGTCAAGTCGGTGCGCACGATCACCCCTTCGGTGGTCTGCGTGACGTAGCCGAGGAACCTGGCGACGAGTTTGTAGGTGCCGGGTGGGACGTTCAAAATGAGAAAGCGCCCTTCGATGTCTGTGGGAGCACCGATGGTCGTACCCTCGATGAATACGTTTGCACCCGGGAGCGGCTCGCCGTCGGTCGCATCGAGAACCCGTCCGGTAATTTTCCCGGACTGGGCAAAGATATCGGCTGGGATCACCAATACGGCGATGAGGCAAAGGATGAGTGATAGAAACCGTGATTTCATTTTCGTATCAAATAGTGATTGTAACCGTTTTCATTTTCTCGTAGTCTGCCGTGGCGCCGTGAGTCTTCTTGGTCTCTTCGATGATGGCGTTTCGCAGTTTCTTGACCTCGTCGGCTTTGCGGATTTCGATGAGGTTTTGCCTGGCCTGTTCAAAACTTACCGGCCCTGGCTCCTTTCTGTCGATGCACACGTAAACGATCCATCGGTCAGGCGTGTACTCGAGTGGACCGGCAATGCCCCCACGTTGGAGGTCTCTAAGGTCGGGCGCAAACTTGCCGAATGAGTCGATGGGCCGGAAGCCCAGCTCACCGTCATACAAAAGCGCCTCACCCATCACCCCGTATTGAAGCAGCACCTCCTTGAAATCGTCACCTGCCCTGAGCATGGCAATGGCCTGCTCGGCGTCCGCCTTGCTGGCGGCCACCAACTCACCCAGGTTGAGCTCAATCGTGCTTGTGCGAAATTCCTCACTTGAATTATACATGGCCCTTAGTTCCGCTTCGGGGATGATCACCTCCTGGTTCAGGTGCTCGTCGAAACGGTCGATCAACCATGAGTGGAAGGTGGCTTCGACCGTCCTGCCGGCAAAGATCGCATCAAACTCGGGATGGTTTCGCACTTGGTCGATGGCATACGAGCGGTAGACGATGCCGTCGATGATCTCGCGAAGCGCTTTTTTCGAGGCAAATCGCCAGTCGGCAAGCAAGGCGGCCTCCGTGCGGAAGTCGTTCAGGGTGACGTTAAAACTACGCAGCCGGGCGACTACAAAATCATCGGGCAGATTGACCTCGAAGCGGTCGCCCTCGGCTGTCTCCTGCA
>CAYZWQ010000001.1:25377-36577 GCA_964481355.1 uncultured Chitinophagales bacterium | reverse complement strand
ATGGCACGGAAGAGTTCGTCGACTACCTCCTCGTCGACTTCGATCTCAGTTGTCATACTTTCGAGGTCGCGACGGGTCGCCATTTCACGGTTGCGCTGAACGGCGTAATCCGTGAGCGCCTGCCTACGTTTGGCAAACTCGGCCTCCGTGACGATCGGTTTTGTTACAATGTCCGTCACCTTGATGATGCTGTAGCCCTGGCTTGTGCGCACGGGCGGTGAGACTTGGCCCGGATCCATCCGGAACGCGATGTTCTCGAAAGCGGGGTCCATTTCGTCGATCGTAAAATAACCGAGGTCGCCGCCGTTCTCGCGCAGGTGCCTGTTGGAGAAAATTTCGGCCGCCAGTTCCTCGAAAGATTCGCCGTTCTGGAGTCGCGTGTACAGCGAGTCGGCAGTGATCCGATCGGATGCATACAGATGGGATGCACGCACACGCGAGTTGAACCTTCTGTACAACTCCCTGAGATCGTCCTCGTCGGCTCCAACGTTTCGATGAACGATCAGCCGCTCGTATTCCTGCATGTGCACCTGCCGTTCGATGAGGGCGCGCTGCCGGCTTCCGGCCTCGTCCTTGTCCCACCCCCTGTCTTCGGCCCATGTCACGACCGTGTAGCGCTCGAGCTCGCCGTCGAGCACCGCCTTTAATGTGACGTCGTTGACCGGCACGGCCTGACCCGTCTGATAGTAGTATTTGCGGAATGCATTTTGAAAGTGCAGGTCGGTGACCTCGTACTTGCCGATGCTGGCAAGTACCTGCCTTTCATCGGTGCGTGAACAGGCTGCAAGACCACCGGCAAGAATCACCGCCAAAACGCCAAGAAACACCCTGTTGCGCGCTATGATACCCCCCTCGGTGCTATGGCATCTGACTGTGGACAATACCTTTTCCTTGTGTTATGTAATCGCTTACATTCGAATGATAATGAAAGCGCTTACATCTTACAAACAAAAAGTTGCCATTTTTTTATTCTTTCATGACTTTTTGCTGAAATGAACCAAATATCTCATCTCAGGACGCGAAAAGGCCCAAATCCAGCAAAAGCACTCTTTTTTGTCTACCTAGATTCCGACTGAAAAAAATGGCATGTAAGCACTACCATTTCGGGTCGGTATGGCTAAGGAGACAGACGGTCGATTATCCAGTTCCCGTCGATGTGCCTGAAGCGTATCCGGTCGTGCATGCGGCTGCCCCTGCCCTGCCAAAATTCGAAGGTATGGGGAACCAGTCTGTAGCCACCCCAGTACGCCGGCATGGGGATCTGCTTGCCCGCGTAAAGTGCCGTATTCTCGGCAAAACGATGCTCAAGGTAGTCGCGTGATGGAACGACCTCGCTCTGGTCGGAACTCCAAGCCCCGATGCGGCTGCCTTCGGGACGGGAATCGAAATAGGCCTTCGACTGTGCCTCGTCGATTTTCTCGATGACCCCCTCGATCCTCACCTGCCGCTCGAGCTCTCCCCAGAAGAACAGCAGGGCCGACTTCGGGTTTGATTCCATGTCCTTTCCCTTGCGGCTCCCATAATTCGTAAAGAATACGAATCCACGCTCGTCCACACCCTTCAGCAGCACAATGCGTATGCTAGGCTGCCCTTGGGGATCCACGGTGGCGTGAGACATCGCATTCGGCTCGAGGATTCCGGACTTCGTTGCCTGGTCGAACCAGACGGAGAATTGCTTGAACGGGTTGGGGTCGACGTCCGATTCGAGCAGTCCGTCTTTGATGTAGTCCCTTCTGAGGTCCGCTAAATTCATTTCGTTCATGGCGAGTCAATCAAAAGTTGCTTGGGGTGAGGTGCGGAAGCACACGTGGCGGATGGTTCGTCCATCCGCAAGGTGCTTGCCCTCGTAGAATGTCTGGATGTATATTTCGGATCCGTCGGGTTCGCTGGCGTAGATGTCCGGGTTGTGCTCCACAATGACGAGGCCGTGCCTTTCGATCATCCTGAGGGTATACTCGTGAAGATCGGGATCGTCGGTCTTCAGATGAACCAGACCACCCTCCGGCAACAGCTTCGAGTAAATTTTAAGGAACCTGGGCGATGTGAGCCGTTTCGACGGCTTGCGAAGATAGGGGTCGGGAAACGTGATCCACATTTCGCTGATTTCGCCCGGCTCGAAGAAATGGCCCAAATCTTCGATCTGAGCCCGCAAAAATCCCGCATTCTTCAGACCTTCGGCGAGCCCCTCGCGCGCGCCCACGTAGATGCGCTCGCCCTTGATGTCGACCCCGATCACGTTGCGCCCGGGGTAGCGACGGGCCAGTTCGAGGGTGTAGTTCCCCTTGCCGCAGGCGAGCTCCAGGGTAATCGGGTGGTCATTGCCGAAAAAATCGGCGGCCCATCTGCCCTTGAGGCGAGGATCGAGCTCGACCACATTGTCGAGCTTGCCAACTTCGGCATACCGGAACAGTTTCTGCTTTGCCATTCTCCAAATATACGGATGTCAGAAGTCTTTGCTGACAAAGCGCCTCCTGCCCATCCATATGGGCACGCTTGCCCAAATACCCAACATCGCCGTGCTCACCCAGATTCCCAGCGATGATCCGAAAAATTGCCTGTACAGTGCGCCAGTGAACCCCATCATAGCAGACTCGTCGGCAGAGAGCACCAGTATGATGCGGCCCAGGTCGACCGGATTCGCAAGCGTGAGGGCCAGAACCAACCTTTCGAGGGGGTATTCGGCAAACATGGCGATCACGAACATGATGAGTGCGTCGTAGAGGATGGTGAGGATGAGCCAAGTCACAATCGCCATCCCCATCCCACGAATTTTGTCGTCCTGCTTGAGAGCGATCACGAAGGCGATGGCCACAAAGATGGCCATAAGGAACAATCCAGTTCCTACCACGGTCACGAACGGCCTGACGGCCCCGCGCACGGCGATGGGTATACCCACCCCGATGGCATATGCCAACATCAAAGGCACCACCAGACCCAAGTAGAGGCTCAGGTACAGATCGCGTCGCAAAATGGGCTGTGAAAGCATCAACTCGATGTACTCGCGATTGTTGTAGACATAGATGGTGCCAAATATGAGCCCACACAATGGGATGATCGACAACGACAAATTCATGAGGCTGAGCATGGTGCCGTCGCCAGTGCCACCAAATCGAATGAGCAGCTCCGAAACGACCCCAAAAAAGACCCCGAAACCGATGATGGCCTTGCTGCGGACCCCATCCATGATCTGATACTTGAGCAGTGCGAATCGGCTCATGATGCGATCTCCATCAAGTGTGCAGCCATGGCCCGTTCTAGGGTCGGGGCTCCCGTGCGGTAGAGCAACTCGGGTAGCGGCGTGTCGAGCACCACCTCTCCGCCGATGAGGTACACGAGGTGGTCGGCCATCTGCTCGACCTCGCTGAGCACGTGCGAGGTCAGAATTACAGTGCGTCCTGCATCCCGAAGACCAATGACCTCGTCCTTAAAACGGCTGCCCACGATCGGATCCATCCCGGCGGTGGGCTCGTCCAGGAATAAAATCTCGGGCGAGAACATGAAGGCAATCAATGCGTTCAGTTTTTGGCGGTTTCCGCCCGAAAGCTCGGACGGACGTTTCGACATGTGCTCCTTGAGCCCGGAATCGGCCAGCCAACGGTCAGAAACAACGGCCTGCCCACGAACATCTTTGAGCATTTCTATGATGTCGCTGATCTTCAAGTTCTCCGGGAACATGGGCCTTTGAGGCATGTAACCGATGATGGCCTTCCATCGTATCGGATCGGTAACGGGCACTCCCTTCCAGGAAATGCTTCCACTGTCGGGATGTACCATGCCCATAAGGCATTTGATGAGGGTAGATTTGCCGGCGCCATTCGGCCCAAGAAGGGCCGTCACCTGACCGGTGGGGATGTCGAGGCTCACATCGCTCAACACCCGTTGGCGGCCGTAGGATTTGTTCACGTTTCTTATTTCGATCATGACCTGTGCGGTTTCATGGAGGGTGACGAATCGGTCAGCATTTGCGGGCTGAGAACCGGAAATACTTTCTCGGCGGCATCGAGCAGCTCGATGAAAAGGCTCCTGAGCAGCACCATCGCCACCGGATTGCGCTCGATCAGATAAGCGAACAGCCTCACGGGACGGTGCTGCACATCTCCCACTCCATCGCGGTCGAGGTCGTACCCGGCATAGTCGCTCCAATAGTTGGACCCAAAATGGTTGTAATGTGTCCGGCTGTTCGTGCTCACATCGAGCGTGTTGTCGATGAAGTCGTTCTCGACGAAGTTATTATCGTTGCTGCTGGCCATGAGCACGACCGCCTTACCGTTCGAAATGAGCCTGTTGTACTTCACCAACACCCGGTTCGACCCCTCCGAATGGATGCCAGTGGTGTTCGACATGATCCTGTTGCCGACAATCTGCGAATCGTTGATGTCTTTGAGCAGAAGTCCGTACGATGTGGGGCCCCAGTTGTTGAGGAAGTCGTTGTCCTCCATCACTACCCTGCTGCTGTACATCACCGCCACGCCGGCACCGTTGGTCTCAAACCGGTTGCGAGTGTAGGTGCAGTCATTCGAGAACATGTAGTGGAGCCCATAACGCAGGTTGTTGTGGCTCACGTTACCGACCACGATCACCGAGTCGGCAAATTCAAGGTAGATCCCATCGCGATGGCCGCTTATGTCGTTATCGACGATGTTAACGCCGCTGCTTTTCCAAAGATGGACACCGTTACCGGCGCTGGTCTCCGATATGGCCTGCGATACGATGCGGTTGCCTGATATCGTGCAATGATCGGCGTCCTTCAGGTAGATTCCGAAGTAATTCATCGAGAATACGTTGTCCTTGATTTCGCAATAGTCCCCCAGCTCCACAAGGATGGCCGCATTGTCGACGATGGAGCTCGATCTGACGCCAGAGAAGTGCACATTGTGAATTCTCACAGAATCGGCTTGCACGTGAAAGATAGAGGTAACGGCAGTCGCCTCAAACCTGGTGCCCCCACTTCCGATGATGGTCAACGGCTTCAGAATCATGTATGGGTTCTGAGTCCAAACACCCTCTGCCAGTATGAGTGTGTCGCCTGGAGCTGCGCGATTAATCGCGGCCTGCAGGTCGGCGCCGGCCGATACCATTACCTGTTGGCCGCAGGCTAGGCCGACCAACACGGCCAAGAGGGTTACAGATGTCAACAGTTGTGAAACAAGCCTATGCATACCTTACTGTGCCTATATGTTCACTTATCGCCGTAGAGCTTGACCAACTCCATCCAGGTCAAGATTTCGCCTTCCGAGCTGCCGAGCCGAGATGCTGCCGATTCCCTGTTTCGGTAGGCGCTCAGGTTGCCCCCCATCGGACTGGGGATGGACCCGCTGACAACATAAATCGCCTGTGTCGCATCAAAAAGATCGTGCGGAGGCTCCTGGTCCGCCACTCGGTACATGCGAACCTCACTATCAGTTGTGAAGTTGGCCCTGCCGTAACGCATCATGCACTCGATGGCATCAAAGCTGTGTGTACGTCCCTTGTCAGTTACGAGCTGCGCCGCGAATGGACGCTCCGTGATCGTCATGCGGCAGTGGGCACACTCTTGCACCCCAAACAAGATGGGATCGGGTTCGGTTGTGCAACCCGTCATCAACACCATGAACAGAAGCACAAAATGGACAAAGAAAGCGTATCTCATGCCAATGTTCCTTTCTTCCGGTTCGACCAGAGGGCAGCAAACGCCAACAAAATGGAGGCCAGAGCATAGGCAGTGCCCCAATGCGGCCATGAACCGGCGTTCATGTTCAGGAGCTGCTTGGTACCAATGAGGGGCGGCTGATAGGTCATGCCAGGAACCTGAATGGCGGCATCTGGACTCAAATTGTGGCCATAATCATATCCCCACATGAAGTAGTCGACAAATGCAGCTGTCAAGCCGACGAGGATCAAAGCCAGCCAGATCCACCCGAGCCTGACCGATCCGGTTGCTGCCACCACCAGACCGAACACGACGTAGAATAGGATGGCATACGGGATAATCTTCAGTGTGGGTACCATGTCGGGCACAATCTCCTTCATGCCGATGTAATGGTTCAGGCCGTTGATGTTTTTCAGGTCGTTGGGAGATTGGCCCGTGATGGTGTTGTGATGGATGAGCAATCCCAAGCCTTCGGGATATTGCGGCGCGCTCAATCTGATCTGCCAGATCGGCACCGTATAGATTCCCAAAAGCAGAAGTGCGGAAATTGCGATGATGATTCTGCTTCGCGTAGTCATAATTGGCCCCCTTTGAAGGGTGAGAATTCAGGTCGTGCGGAGGAAATTTCCCGAGGTGGTTTCATCCACCCCGGGGATTTTTCCGCACAGGGTTTTTACACCCTAGTTGCCTGTCCCGAACTTAATCGGAACATTTGCCCCCTTAGGGGACACTCGTACATAGCCTTGCATCTCCTGGTGCAGGGCTGAACAGAAGTCGGTGCAGTAGTAGCTGAAGATTCCGGGCTTCTGCGGTTCCCAAATAAAAGTGCGTGTCTCGCCTGGCATCACGAGCAGTTCGGCGTTGTTGGCACCCTGCATGGCGAACCCGTGCGGCACGTCCCAGTCCTGTTCAAGGTTCGTAATGTAGAAGGTGACCTTGTCGCCCACTTCGATGCCCTCGATATTGTCGGGAGCGAAATGGCTGCGGATCTTAGTCATGTAGACTTCAACTTCGTTTCCGTTGCGGACAACCTTCACGTCGGCTTCCGATTTGACGGCTTTCGGGTGGGTGTTGCTCTCGATCGGATACATGCGAACCTGCTTGTCTTTGATCTTGCTGGCGGCAATGGCCTGGGCATAGTGAGGTTCGCCGATCGTGGGGAAATCGAGTAGCAGCGTCATCTTTGCACCGCTGATGTCATACAGCTGGGCCGAATGGGTGAGCTCCGGACCGGTGGGCAGGTATCTGTCCTTGGTGATCTTGTTCAGGGCAACGACGTATTTGCCGTCGGGATTTCTGCTGTCGCCTCCAGGAATCATCAGGTGTCCCACCGAGTAGTACGTCGGAATGCGGTCGACCACGGTGAAGTCGCTGAGCGACCATTTCACGATCTCGGATGAGATGAAGGCTGTGGTGTAGGCGAACCCCTTGCCGTCGAACTCGGTGTGGAGTGGCCCAAGACCCGGATCCTGCACCTCGCCGGCGATGGTGGCCTCATATTTGAGAACGGGAACGCCCTCGATAACCCCGTCAATTTCGTTGTTTTCGATGGCTGCCAACATCTTGCTGAAGCTGTGCACCGGTATGACGGATGCCAACTTGCCTCCACCTACGATATACTCGCCGGATGGATCGACGTCAACGCCATGCGGCGACTTTGGAGTGGGAAGGAAATAGACCAAACCAGGGACATCGGCAGGGTCAATCATGAGCACCTCGCTCAAGGATTCGGATGTGGCGACGCGGCTTCCCTCGTCCATGATGTTATGGCGGTAGTCGGCAGACACTTTGGTGCCCCCACCCGAAGCGATGTACTCTTCGGCCAGCTTCCAGTTCACCGCGGCGATAAAGTCCTTGTCATTGCGAGATGCGTTTACCTCGAGGAGCGTGTGAGCCTGCTCCGAGTTGTAGCTCGTGAAGAACGACCATCCGTGCGATGGGCCCTTGCCCGAATGGGAAAGGTCATAGTTGAAGCCGGGCATCTTAATCTGGAAGGCCAGCTTCATGTGGCCGTGGGTAGGATCGACGCTGATGAACGTGAACACGCCCTTGAAATTCTCCTTGTAGGAGTCGATTGGCACGTCCGCATTGGGCACAGGTACGCTGAAACGGCTCGAGGAGACCACGTATTCGGTGTTCTCCGTCAAGAACGGAGACGCATGGCTTCCCGACGAGTTGGGGATTTCAATGATCTCCGCGGTTTCAAATGTGGTGAGATCGATACGGGCAATGCGGGGCGTATTGTTGGCATTGATGAAAAGCCAGCGTCCATCCGTCTCGCCTGCCGTTTGCGACAGTTGCGGGTGGTGGGCATCATCCCATGGGATCGATCCGTACGAGGTTTCGAGCAAGGGTTTGGTCTCCTCGCTGAAACCATATCCATTTTCGGCGTTCACCGAAAACACGGGGACGACTTTGAGCATCCTTCCGGAGGGAAGCCCGTAAACGGAGACCTGTCCGCTGAATCCTCCTGACATGAATGCGTAAAATTCGTCGTGTTCGCCCGGAGCGACATATACTTTTGAGGCTGCATCGCCCGACCCGACCAGATTCCCGTTGTTTGAGCATCCGACCACCGATAACATCAGAAGGAGCGGAATGATCCTGGTGCTGAGTGTTGACACATTTATCCTTGTTTTCATGGCATTGGCGTTATTGGTTGTTGTTTTGGGAGCGCAGATATTCGAGGATGTCCCTGGCCTCTTCCTCCGTGACGTTCTGAAATGGCATGGGCGTCATGTACTCGGCCAGTTTGGCCCTTGCCTCCGGGTGTTTCTGAACCATTTCTGCCGGATTCAGAATCATGTTCATGATGTAGGCACCCGACCGTGTTTGGGTGACCTGCGCCAAGTCGGGGCCGACGTAACGGTCGCCGAACTTGTGGCACGACATACATTTGCTGTCGAAGATGGCCTTTCCCCTCTCCGCCATCGACGGATCGATGTCGCCGTAGTCTACAATCTGGGTGATCGGGCCGATACCGTGCTCCAGCTCAAAGGCTGACAGGCCGTTATCGGTCGATGAGCCTGACGCCGACAGCGCATCCGACGCCGAATCACCCGACGAAGAGCAGGCCGCCACAGCAAGGAGGAGGAGGCTAAAGGTGATATATTTCATATTTAGTACGATTTTATCCTTATTTTTGATTACACACTGCCAGCGTTACGTGGAGTCATTGAGTTCTTGGAGTGACGGTTGGCAAGGTGCGGGTATTTGTTTATATATTAAATACTATTTTATCCTAAAACAAGCCCGTTTAATGCTTTTTTTTGAATTCCTATAAGTGAAGCCGAAGTCCAAGCGAGTTGATGTCCACCGTAATATCTGCAAGCCCCCTGGATATGAAGGCCCCCTTCAGATCTTCTCGGATGCGTGCCCACTCGTTATGCAATGGACATGGCTTTTGTTCGCCGCATCCCGGCAGACCGAGGATGCACCCGACGAACATTGATTCGCCGTCGATCGCTTTGATTACGTCATACATGCTGATGTCGGCCGATGGCTTCGCCAATGCCACTCCCCCCTTGGCACCACGTACGCTGTGAAGCATGCCGTGTTGGGTGAGAATCTGAAGGATCTTCGTCAGAAACGCAAAACTGATGTTCAACTCCGTACTGATGGTCCTGATCGAGATGTACTCGCCGGGCTTGGATTCCTTTGCGATGTAGAGCATCGACAGGATGCCGTAGTTGCATGCTTGTGAGAGGATCATATGCCAATTGATATATTACGGAGTATTTTATCTTATTTTAACGACTTGATGCGACAAATCCAAACACAATCTAGCACCAAATAATCATTTTACACCTTTTGGTTTCCCTCTGCGTTATTTTGTTCCAATGGCTGAAATCCTCACTCATTTTCGAATGCATCTCGGCGCCGTTTTTACTGGCTCACGGCAAAAGATGTGCTCCTTTTTTTGGGCGCATCTCATTACGCTGGTGGCAGTTACGGTCGTGCACGCACAGCAGGCGCCGTTTCAGATCACATCGCCGCGTTTGCCAAAGCCAGTATCGATCCATGTGGCTCCTCCCGACTCCGTTCAGGAGTGGATCGTCGTCTTCGGCGTCCATTCCCCAGAAAAGTCGGCACTTTCCAGCCGGTTCGAATCAGACTTAACGAGCGCACTGAGCCGTCAATCAGAACCCTCGAAAGCCACTAGTGTACGCGTGAAGCCTTTGGCACTGATCAACGGGGCGGTTTTCGCCGCGCCTTCTGCTGTGATCCCTGAGCTTCTGGATCACCAGTACATCGAGTTCATCGACTACAACTACGAGGTTATGATACATCCGGTACTCGAACGGGTGACAAGGACGAATAGTGACGTTTGGCAAAATCTATCGCGGGGCACCACAGGCGGCGAAGGGGTGAAGATAGCCATCATCGACACGGGCGTCGACTACACTCACCAGGACCTTGGCGGTTGCTTCGGGGTCGGTTGCAAGGTCATCGGCGGCTACGATACGGTAGACGACGACCCAGACCCTTTCGACGAAAATGGGCACGGCACCCACGTGGCAGGGATTGCTGCGGGCGCGGGGTTGTCGAACGGAATTGCCCAAGGTGCCAAGATCCTCGCCTACAGGGCGCTGAATGCGGCGGGATCGGGCACGTTCGCCACAACCATCGATGCCATCGATCGGGCAGTGGCCGACGGTGCGCATGTAATCAACATGAGCTTGGGCTCCTCGGGTGCACCTCCCGACAATCCTCTTAACCTGGCCGTGAGGGAGGCTGTCAAAAAAGGAGTCTTGGTCGTGGCCTCAGCCGGAAACAACGGGCCACAGTTGGGCACGATATCATCGCCCGGCAACGAGGAACTTGCGCTGACGGTTGGCGCCCTGCAATCGAATGACAAGGTTGCAGCGTTCAGTTCCCGTGGTCCGACACGCATCAGCTTCACGCTGAAACCGGACGTAAGCGCCCCAGGTGTCGACATTTTGTCGGCGGTTCCCGGAGGAGGCCACTTGCGTCTTAGCGGAACCTCGATGGCGGCACCACATGTGGCCGGAATTGCGGCGATCTACCGCGAACAAATGCCGCAAAGCGACGTGCTGGCACTGAAGGCCAGGATCATCCAATCGGCACAGTCACTGAATCAACCTTTGTGGCACACAGGGATGGGCAAGGCTTCATCTGTTTTGAACGATATGCGAACTGTGGCTGTCCATCCTGCTTCAGTGAGTGTGCTGGTGTCACAACCGGAAACGTCTGATGGAATCCAAATCGCCGAAGGTTCCTTCACGGCATACAATTTTGGGGAGCGAACCAAGAATGCACAGATATCATGGGACTTGCCGGCCGGGGTCGACATCCAGATTCCTAGAAGCGTGATCGTGCCGGCTTCGGGCGAGATCCAGATTCCCTACAGACTCCGGATTGACCCATCCATAGTGACCTACCCAGCCGAAAGCCCGCCCATCTTCATGGGAAGCGTCTTCATTGCCGCAGACGCAGACACCATCGCCATTCCAATTCTAGTTGCTCGGCCTTCCGAAATCGTGTTTGAGTTTCAAAGCCCGCCCAGTATCGTCGTCGTGCATGACCGCGATGGCGGGTTCGACTTCAAGG
>CAYZWQ010000001.1:6062-25367 GCA_964481355.1 uncultured Chitinophagales bacterium | reverse complement strand
CTTCTCGATGCTCACGGGGGCAGGATCATACGACATATTGGCGGTCAGGGACCAGGACGCAACGAAATGGATCTTCGAGGATGTGACCGTGCGTGGATCCACTCCGCTTCTGGTAAACGAAACGGATGCAAAAAACACGCTACGTTATGACCTGTCGGATCCCAACGGTAAAAATGTTGGAGCCTGTGGTTATTCGAGGGAATTTTTGCGTCATAAGCCATCGGATTTGGCCTTGTCGTATCAGTACGAGCGTTCGTGCCCCGAGGTGTCCGATCTAGTTATTCAGCATCAGATATCGGACATCAGCTCCGACTATCTCTATGAGGTCAGCCATGTCGCCTACGGTGCGGATACTGGCTATGAATATCTTCGGTTCCCCTTCAGATTCGACAAGGGCATTTCCGGGAATCAGCTGCATCGTTCTGGCGGATCCGACTTTATACAAGTCAATTGGCGATATGTGATGCCCTCCGGCGTGCAGGAGGCGTCGTTCACCAAAGCCTTTGAGACACTCAGAGGTAACCGATACACACCACCGAGCTGGCTTAAGTTCCTCATCGAAGAACCGTGGGAGCGAACGGAGCACCTCATTGCCAACCCGGACCGAGCGTTTGCGCCCTTCAACCGCCAGTACGACAACATTTATGCCATGGAGGCCAATCAGTTCGATCCCGATCTTGATGCTGTGCTCTTGACGACACCGTCGGCCGCCCTGATCCATAACGACTCTCTCTTGCTCGGGGTCGCGGAATTTCCGGGTGCTCGCGATTTGTCAATTGGTTACGATGGAAGGCAACTCACGCTTGGAGCGGGTCCCGATAGTTGGAGCCCAGGGGCACTGACGCTGACAGATAATGTGCTGCAAATCCCAACCAGGAACGCTTGGTTCGTGGGCTGGAACCGCGAACTGCGTACTGGTGAGGCGACGCTCGAGGTACACGACGAACGCGGTCAACCTGTGCTATCCGAATCAGTCAAGAACGGCATCCCTGATCTTGGGAGCATTAAAGCGGAGGATTGGGTCATCATTCCTGTTCCGAACGATTCTTACAGCCTCCACATGACCCGTTCAGACACTTGGCTCGAAACAAGGAATCAGGTAACCTCCTCAACTGCGAAACTGAACGAAACATCGATCCAACTTGCCCAAGACTGCATCGACCGGATGGCAATGCTCGATTCGGAGGGAACTATCATCCAACGATCTGCGACGTCGGTGGGGGTCCATCTGACGATCGAAAGCCGGAATTGCGACATCGTTCCGGTGGTGACGGTCCGCGATTGGAAGAACCAGGAGTCCCACACCCTTTCCGAATCCCTATCCTATCGGGATGACCGACGCGTGGCTCGATATGCACTTCCCGACAGCCTGCCTGCCGGTTACATCGACATCGACGTCCGCGTTTACCTGCAGGGTGACCCATTTTTCCAGCAGGTGGTATCTCCTGCCCTGCTCTTGACGCACAACCAACCCGTGCAGGCTCCGCCGCAGGCCCCAAGTTTGATCAGCCCGGCATCACGGCAGTTCGTGTTCGACAACCACGTCGAATTAACCTGGAGCGAAGTTGGCGGCGCAAGCCAGTACAGGGTCCAACTCGCGAGGGATGGAGATTTTGACACGATGGTGGCAGACAGCACTTTGGATGTAACAAACATACGATTTGGAGTGCACGGCTATGGACTGAACTGGTACTGGCGGGTGTCTGCGTATAATGACGAGGGATGGGGGCCATGGTCTATGCGCCGGAGTTTCACAACAGTGATCGAATCGACTTCTGTGAATGAAGGCACCCTACCTAACGATTGGTATCTAGGCCAAAATTTCCCGAATCCATTCAATCCGTCCACGATCATACCGTTCGGAATCGGTGCCAGTGAGCACGTTCGGGTGGATGTGTTTTCGATGACGGGCCAACTGGTGAAATCTGTCGATTTGGGGGTGTTAAATGCAGGTTCCCATTCCGTCGCACTCGACCTTAGCCGTATGGCGAGCGGACTTTACATCTATCAAGTCAGCACCCCCAGCATCCGCCTGTCAAATAAGATGACCCTCATCAAGTAGCTGGAAACGGATTATTCTTTCCAGACCGAAGGTGGTGCAGGATCTGGCTCTATCACCTCATTGTTCAAGATGATGGCAACCCCTCCCCTGCTTTTTCGGATTTCAAAACGCTGCTCACTTCCGCTCAGTTCAAGGATCACGGGGTGCTCCATTCCTGGGACCATGAACCTGAGCGGCATCGGGCTGGCCTTTTCCGACCCTTCAATCCGCATGAGCCAGGTCCAGTTGCCCTGCGACGCCACTCTGCGCAGCTCCAAGGTGTAACCGGCAAACGTCCGTGCAGCCATGACGTTGCCCCAAGCGTCCGGTAGCTGCGGCCTCAATTCAAAGCCGTCGCCAAGCGTGTAGCGCAAGCCGACGTAATCCTCGGTGATGTTTCTGATGAACTCGGACAGACTCCATGCCTGCGACCAGGTGCCCGACAAGGAGGGTATGGAATCGGCAACTCCGGCTTCGTTTCGCAGGCTCAACTGATCCAAACGGGAGATTCCGGTAAATTGATCGGCATCCGGATAGGTGGTCGCAAAGACGCCTTCCCTCGGCTTTGCGTCGATCAATTCCGGCAAAGTGCCCAACGTGATATTGTCGAGCATGAGGTCCACGTAGTTCCTTGTCACTTCCCATGCCTTGTCCACCATGCCTTGGCGTAGCAGCAACTCGATCCATATTCCCGAGTTCCAAAGCCAGACGATCCCGTTGTGATAGGATGCATCCTGATCATACAGTGGCTCCGCCTTGTGGTAGGCCAGATACTTGGGGTCGGAAGGATCGAGCGATGATATGCCCCAGGGCGTTCCTAACCTGTTGGTCGCTTGCACGATGATGTCACGTTTCGTTTGGGTGCCAGGCACAAGGTGCGTCGCAAAAAGTGCGTTTGGCCTCAATTGATACGATGCCGACCCATCGGGAAGAATCGCATCGTACAGGTAAGGGTTGGGAGATTGGGGATCGTCGGCAGCATTGTTACGGAAAAGCACCTGAAACGACTCGAGTGCCCGATCGCGCGTTTCGTTGGCGATGGCAACCACCTGATCGGCCCTGGCACCTCTCGTGAACCTCGCAAGGTTTGCCGCAGCCTGCAGCGCGTCGATCCACAGCGCCTGGATGTCGACGGCACGGTCTCCCCGAGGAGAATAGGGTCCGTTGGGTCCGACGGCATCCATCCACGTGTCAGCCGCACCATGCTTGAGCAGTGCGTCTGAGTCGGTCCGGTTTTGGATGGTGCCCACTATGGCAGCGTCGATATTGGAGAACACACGCCTGGCGAAGGCTGTGTCGCCCGAATAGGCAACGTAACGGTCGGCTTCGATGAGGAACCTGGGCGTTGCATCCGCCGTATTGTAGATGATTTCACCGGGGCGAACGCGGTTTGGGATCTTTCCATAGTCGCTGCTCTGCGAATCCATGTTCTGAAACTTGAGGAAGGATTCCAGGTTGTCGGCGGCAAGCTGATACTGCCCCGTCACCGTAAGGGCCCTTAGTGCGATGAACGAGTCTCGTCCCCAGTAATCTTGAAACCACGGATATCCTGCATAGATCCCCTTTCCTAAACCGGTGAGGTCCTCATCCATGTTCAATGCGTCGAACGAGCTGAGTGCCCAAATCCACACATCGTTCAACCTGTGGTCCTCGGAGGTAAAGATGGAGGTTGAGGCAAGCGTTTCTATCCTCGTCCTTTTTTCAGCCCTGCGATCTTCAATGTCAGCCGGCGCCATCAAAGGCTCACCGTCACCGATTTGTATGATGCAGGTTAATTCGTTCGCAGTGGGCTGAATGTCGATCAACAGGTGTGAGCCATCCACTACTTCTGCAGAGGTGACAGTACCTCCCAGAAACTGAATGCTCATCGAGCGGTTCAACCGATGCCGCAGCGGGGTGGTTACAGAGGCAGAATCTACCTGAAGCGAGTCCACCGCAATGTTCGAATACGATGCGAGGTCATCGATTCGAAACTGAACCGATGCCGAGGCATGATGCTCAAGCTGTAAGACGAGGGCATCGGACCCGTCGGGCATGAACCAGCGCTCCGTTGTTTCGTCGTCATATCTACGTTCAAAATCGGCCGGTGTAAAAACGATCTTCGACTCGTCTCTTGGGAGCAACTTACCGTCGACGAAAATGGAAACGTCCCCAAAGATTCGCTCACGGTGGCTTACGTATCCGGTGCTCCAATGGGTGTTGTACTTCCGCGACTCTGCAGACCAAAAGCTTCCCTTCTTGTTGCTGAAGTGGACAAGATGGTTTCCTGAATCTTTTTCGATGCGTGGCAAATCGACGGCAACTTGCTCATCTGGGGTCGAGCAGCTTGACATCACGGTCAACAACGGTATGATAAAAAAAAGCAGGCGGGTGATTTTCATTTCCAAAGTTACAAACTCAGGTCATCAATCACACGCCTGCACGGTGTCGATTTGCTTATCCATGTGGACCATATTTGGTTACAATTAACTCGGCCATGCATTGGGATCTACTTACAGTATGCGCCTCACGCACTTCTTCCCCGTTTTGACGGCGGGATTCCCGAGTTTGATCACCGCAACATGCCTTAAGCGTTGCACGTGCCAATTCCTCAGCACAAGGTGGTGCATGTGGCCCCCTTATGCGGAGCTCGATTCTGCGTTTTTCAATCATTACGATCATCGCATTCTCCTTTAGTTGTGGGTTCACACCTACTAGAATCATACAAAACAGCACCACATTTCTTTGTCCGTCTTTTGCCACTTTCTTTACTTATTTTGCTTTAATTCGTACTATGAGAAAAATAGAAGATGCTTCTACATGGATCGAGACCACGCTCTTAAGATGGGTTTAGAGCTGACCAAGTCAGCCATATTCAGGGATTTTGAGGATGCCTTTCACAAGCTGACCAATTTGCCCCTGCATTACATCCCTGTGGGCAGCGACGAGGCAATCGACGGCATCACCGAGCATGACAACCCGTTGTGCCAGCACTTCCAGGACGACTCCTCCGTATGTGGCACATGTGCGATGATGCATGAACGTCTACGTGAACACGGCCAATCGGAATCGTACACGGCCCAATGTTTTGCGGGCCTCACGGAATCGGTGGTGCCTGTAAGGCTTGGCGAGGAGGTGATCGGTTACCTTCAGACGGGACAGGTGCTCATGCAGGCCCCAAACGACGAGGAGGTGGACGAGATCGTCGGCAGCCTGAAAGCACATGGGGTTGACATGAGCTCAGCCAATGTGAGGGAGATGTACCTCGAGAACCACGTGATGCCGAAAGAGCAGTACGATGCCGTGATCCGCATGCTCGAAATCTTTGCAGGACACTTGTCTACCATCATCAACCAATTGGCGCTCGACAAGACCGACCAGGAGAAGGAGCCCGAACGCGTGGCCATGGCAAGGGCCTACATCACCCAACATCTCGACGAAAACCTGACCCTTCCCCGCGTAGCCGAAGCCGTCAACACGTCCTCATTTTATTTCAGCAGGATGTTCAAGCAGGTTACGGGCCACACCTTCACCGAGTACTTGGCGATGGCGCGCATCGAGCGGGCCAAGAAGCTCATGCGCGACAACAACAAGAACATCACGCAGATTGCCTACGAGTCGGGGTTCCAGTCGCTGTCGCAGTTCAACCGCGTATTTCGAAAGGTTCAGAACGAGGCACCCGGCACTTTCAGGAAGCGGATCCACACCATGCTGGGCTCGTCCACCAACTAGGCCCCAACGGTTCCCGTCACTTCATCGAGGGCATTCGCAATTGTGTCCAACGCCTGATCGAGCACCGGTTCAGGGATGGTCAGCGGTGGGGCGATGCGAATGAGCGTATTCGAGTGAAGTGTCCAACCCAGCAGCACTTTGGAGCGGAAGCACGCTTCGACAACTTTTTTGGTTGTGTCGTAGTCTGGCAGCACAAGTCCAAGCATGCACCCCGTGCCCCTGATTTCGAGGATCGCCGGATGCCTGAGCCGAGCCCGAATCTTCCCTTCAATGACGGCAGCACGCTCGTGGAGCCGTTCGCGCAACAACACCCTCAGCGCCGCGTGCCCGGCCGCACAGCTCACGGGGTGCCCGCCAAAGGTCGTTACGTGGCTCAGTGGCGGATTGTCGGTGAACACCTTGAAGATGGTGTCGGACGAAGCGAAACCACCCACCGGGAGTCCGCCACCCATGGCCTTCGCCATCGTGAGTATGTCGGGCACGACACCATATTTCATGAAGGCAAACAGCTCGCCCGTTCTGCCAAATCCGCTCTGGATTTCATCGAAGATGAGCAATGTACCCGTCGAGTCGCAGCGTTCCCTCACCGACCGTAGCCAGTTACCATCCGCCATGACGATGCCACCTTCGCCTTGGATGGGTTCCATGATGACGGCTGCCGTGTGTTCGTCGATAGCATGCAGTCCCTTAGCGTCGTTGAAATCTAAGAATTCGACGTCAGGGAGCAGCGGTAGGAAGGGATCTCGGTACACATTGCGCCCTGTCACGCTGAGTGAGCCGTGTGTATCGCCATGGTAGCTGTTTCTGAAGGCCACCAGCTTGGATCGACCCGTGTACTTTTTGGCGAGCTTCAATGCGCCTTCGTTGGCCTCCGTTCCGCTGTTCACAAAATAGATGCGCCCCAATTGCGGCGGAAGCACCGAAGCCAACAGGGATGCAAACTCGGACTGGGGCTTCTGGATGAACTCACCATAGACCATGACGTGCAGATGCCGGTCAACCTGGTCGTGAATGGCACTCACTACCTCGGGATGACGGTGCCCCAGGCTGGAAACCGCAATTCCAGATATGAAGTCGATGAATGACCTCCCGTCCGAAGTGTGCAAGTGAGCCCCCTCGGCCGAAATGATGGTCAGCCCGAGCGGGGCATCGCTCGTCTGTGCCACATGGCTGTAAAACGATGCTTCCCAGCGCCGAGGATCGTTGTCAGGATAATGGTTCATGATCTAAATATACGTCGAAGCTTCGGGCATCTCGAAATATTGAACCAATCGGGAACGCGTTGCCACGATTTTACAATTTTCAATCATGAAGTAAGTTTATTTGGTTAAACTTGGATTTCCGTTTTTATTACGGCCGATCAGTACCCTATTCGATCATTCATGAACTCACGCTTCCGTATGGGCAGACGCCATTATGTGCTGGTCACCGTTGTGGTGCTGGCTTTTGCTGTGTGGATCCCCACCCAATTCCCTGCACCCGAATCGGCCGAGAAGCCGCTGCGGGTTCGATCGTCCGGATCGGCAAAAGCCTCGGTCGAGTCGAAGGCGGCCAGAGACGACTACTACTTCTGGATGTTGCGAGACCCCGCCACGAATACAGTCCCTTCTGGGATCAGGCAGATGGAATTGGAGCATGCGAGATTGACGGCCGTGATGAAAACCTCGGCCGACCCCCAGATTGACTGGGTGGCACGCGGGCCATCCAACATTGGCGGAAGAACGAGGGCTCTGGCTGTGGACCTAAGAAACCCGAACATCATTTTGGCTGGAAGTGTGTCGGGCGGCATGTGGAAATCGGTCGACGGGGGCAACACCTGGGCGTTAAGGAACACGCCTGATCAGAATTTGAGCATCACGTGGGTGGTGCAGGACCCAAGACCCGGGCATCAGGACACATGGTACTATGCCGGAGGCGAATATATTGGCGGTTCTGCCCGTGACCGCGGCGGCCGGGCATTCACGTATGGAAGCGGCATCTACAAATCGACCGACAATGGAGACAGCTGGCAGGCAATACCGTCGACCGTGATCCGAAACCCCGTCGTTTTCGACTCTCCTTTCGACTATGTCTCAAGGATCGTCATCAGCCCAGTTACGGGAACAATCTTTCTAGCCAGCAACGTGATCGGCATCTACCGTTCGACAGATGGGGGGAATAATTTCATAAACGGCGAGGACATCGCCGGTGGAATCGTCTTGGGCAACATTAACGAGCACACGTACAACGATGTGATCGTTTTACCCAACGGTACCGTTGTGGCTTCATTGAGTGGTGACCGCTCCACGGATACGGCACCCTTCGCAGGGATCTACAAATCCACCCAAGACGGTGCGCCAGGTACGTGGGAGTTGATCACGCCGAGTGGATTCCCTCAGAATCATCACCGATCCGTGATGGCCTACAGCCAGTCGGAACCCAATTGGGTGTACATACTTACCCATGAAGTTCTCGACGGGAGCAACTTCCGCATGAATCTGTTCAGATTCAATGTGGAGACGGGCGACAGCGACAACTTGACGGGGACCATCCCAAATTTTGGTGGATCAGTCGGCACCTTCAATCCACAGGGAGGTTACAACATGGTCATTGCCGTCAAGCCGGACGATCCAAACATCGTGCTGCTTGGTGGAACCAACCTGTACCGTAGCATCGACCGCTTCGAGACCTATCCGGGCAACGCCGAGGTGAATTGGATCGGCGGATACAACATCACGAACAACGCAAGCCGTTATCCTGGGCATCATCCCGACCAGCATGTGATTTTTTTCGACCCTGCCAATCCGAATCGGGTTTGGAGCGGGCATGACGGTGGGGTAAGCATCACGGAGGATATCACACTCCCGAAAATCACGTGGCAAAACAAAAACCGCGGGTATGTCACCACGCAGTTTTACACCGTGGCATTGGCTGAAGACGCCGGCGATCAGCGAGTGATCGGTGGCACCCAAGACAATGGCACCTTGTTTTTTGTGGATCAGGGGGATGCCAGAGATGTGACTTCAGGAGACGGAAGTTACACCTTCCTAGGGCAGAATTTCGCATATGGAGCCACACAAAGCGGCAACTCATACCGATTAAGGTACAATACGGACGGTACCATCGCCCAGGGCAGCCGCACCAGCATCCAGCCTTCGAGTGCGTCAGGCCAGCTGTTCATCCATCCGTTTGCAATCGATCCAATCGATCAGGAGATCATGTATTACCCTGAACGGAATACGCTTTGGCGAAACTCGAAGATCTCGACAGCCGTTGGAGACCCTCGTGGCTTTGACGGGTCAACCGATGGATGGACCAAGCTGGCACTGAACATTCCCACCAATTTGTCCGTGACCACCCTCGAGGTGTCACAAAACCCGCCTCATATCCTGTATATCGGTGCGAGCCAACGAGGATCGTCCGGTACGGCGTTGTTGCCGGGCGTTTACCGCATGGACAATTCAAGATCGGATACGGAAGTGTTGCCGATACCGTTGCCTAGCGGTGGCGGCGCCAATGCCGTAACGCCCGGGTCGTATGTGCACGACATCGCAGTGAATCCTGGCAATGCGGACGAAATATTGGTGGTGATATCCAACTACAACGTAAACAGGCTGTTCCACAGCTTGAACGGGGGGCTTTCGTATCAGGTTGTGGACGGCAACTTGGGGAACCTGGGCTCCATTCCCGGTCCATCGGTTCGGAGTGCAGAGCTCCTGCCGATTCAGGACGGCACGTTCGCCGTTGTGGCAACGAGCACCGGCATTTATTCGACCGACCGTCTGAACGGCGCCCAGACTATATGGGCGCGCGAAGGTTTCGACGAGATCGGGACCGTGGTGGTTGAGCGGCTTGCATCGAGGATGAGCGACGGCACCGTCGCGGCGGGCACCCATGGTAGGGGCATCTTCTCGGGTATTTTACGCTTGCCGGTTGTGCAGCCGGAATTGCCGGAGACCTTCGCACTGTATCCAAATTTTCCGAATCCGTTTAACCCCGAGACGACCATCATGTTCGATTTGCCGGAGACTTCCATCGTCAGCTTGCAGGTTTACGACATCTTGGGCAGACCTATGTCTACCGTGTTGTCCAATCAGGAGCTCCGTCCACGGACGCACAGGGTGAGATTCAACGCTGGGAATCTCGCAAGCGGGGCCTATCTATACCGTTTAACCGTAAAAAATGCCGATGACGGCAATCAAATCACCCGCACCGGCAAAATGATGCTCATCCGATAACCCACGTCTCGATGATCCGATGATCCGATGATCCGATGATCCGATGATCCGACGCCCCCCCTATTTCCCCGACTTGTGAATGATCTCGAGGAGCTCTTGCTGCAGGGTCCTGCTTTTGTCGGAGTTATACCATTGCTGCATTTCGATCTGAATATCGCGGGTTTCGTCGGGGTTTGCCTTGAAGTCGGCCATCATTTGCTGGACGGGTGCGGGGCGCGGACCCCATGTGCCTATTTCCACGCCGGTATCTGATTCAAACACGACGAGTCTGGGGATGGATCTCCCTCCGTTCACGAGGTACTGGTCCATGATGTTAAGGTTTTCGTCACGAAGGATCATACCCAGCTGGATGCGACCGTCACTTGCTTTCGCAACCAGGTCGAAAACTGGGATCACGTGAGCCGAATCGCCACACCAGCCCTCGGTGATCACCATCCAATACTGAGGTGCTGCAACCTTGGCTGCGGCGGCGAGCTCTTCAGACAGCTTCGTCGTCTTGTGCACGCGGGCCATTCGGTGCATGTTAAGCCGCGATACCTCGGTACGCTTCGGGGATTGCTTCTCGCCTGTCGACTTCCCCTCATCCAGCAAGGCGTTAATCAGGCTCTCGTAGGCTTCGTACGAATATGCGGTGTCTTTGATGTCGAAATATGGACTGCTCATGGTCTCACGTATAGAATTCGTTGCTGGTTGCAAATATAAGCAACTCATTTCAGGAGTATATGAACGAAAACCATTGCCACGAGGATGAAGGCCACAAATGACAGCGAAGTCAGATATTTCACCCTCATCACAGGTCCATATTCACTGGCATCGCCGGTGAGACGACTAATTTGAGTGCCCACAATGCGCCCTGTTGCCAGTCCGGCGACAATAAAGGCCAATCCGACAGGCCATGCAATCATGACGAGCGGAATCCCAGACAACATGAGGCCGATGTGGTATGCATTTCGGTAGAACTTCTTCACTCCCGTCACACCAAATTCGATGGCGAAGGTCCTGTCGCCCCGCAGGGAATCAGATCGCATTTGGTACACCTGTGAAACTGGATATAGTGAGAGGAAAACCAGTGCCGTGCCTATTCCGGCCACAATGACACCGGGGTTGAATCCATCTCCACCTGCGGCAAAGTATCCCATCCAAAATGAGTTTGTCCCTGTGCTGACCCCGATAGCGATGATGCTCTTGAGCGGATGTCCCTTCCAACGCGCTCTTTTCGTGCTGTACAGCCAAAAGAACACCATGCTCACCAGATACAGGTAGGTAAACGCCATTCCGGCATAGTGGGCAAGAAGTAAACCGCCAAACTGCATCCAAAGGGCCACTTTGCGCATCCAGGGCTGCATGGGTGGCGGGGTCTTCAAACCGCCAATCGGCCCATCATCCTTGTCGTGCCACGAATTGTAGACCGTTGCCGTTCCAAACAGCAGTATGGACACGTTCAAAAACTGAATCCAGAAAGTTCCAAGATTCAATGTGTCTGAAAATAGGGCTCCAAACAGGTAGCCGCCTGATAGGATGAATACCTGATAATGCAGCCGGAAGTGCACGACGAAGGATCGGACATCGTCGGGCAGGATGCTTCCAAGCCTTCGCAACAGGCTCAGTATCGGCTCCAGGTATGTATCAATCTTTTGCACGCCTGAAAGATACACAAGCATGCCGACAGATGAAGAATCCGCGTCAGGTCATCTAGAACAATCCCAGAAAGTCGCAAGGTCATTTGAGCAACGTCACAGGTTGAGTCAGATAGTGATTACCGAAGGCAGCCCTGAAAATGTAAATTCCGCTCGGTAGTCGAGCTGCGTCCCATTCAAAGTCAAAGACCCCCGGCATCATGACCCCGTTATGGAGCGTGCTGACGCGCCTACCAAGTATGTCGTACACAACGATCTCGAGCCGCCCAACTGTCGGCACATGCACACGCAACGAGGTGCTTGGGTTGAAGGGGTTCGGTCGGGCAGGCTCAAGCATGAATGAGTCGGGTGTCTCCATTACATCCGTATCATAGAGTGCCTTGAGTCGCAGTAGTCTGATCGAGACCCAGCGGTCCGTTGCAACAAGACTCTCGGCATGGTCAACGGATCTCGTAAGACCGACCGTCCAATCAAGCTCGACGGTTAGCTGCAAGCTGTCGGATCCGCTGTGGGTGCGGTGCAATTCACTGGCCCGAAAACTGCGTGAACCTTCGCCGGGATCTAGTTTCATCATGTTTACGACTGCCCAATCAACGCCACGGGTAAGGAAATACGCAACCATCGCCACCGAGTCAGGGTACTGATCATAGGGCCGTAGAGCCGGATTGATCTTCCATTTGAATTCAACGTCGGGGTCATCATTTCTGGTCCAGGAAATCAATTGATCCTTGTTGGGAGAAAGCAGCACCGGCTCCGGTGGTGAATAGATGGTGATGTCGGATGTTGAGGCCACCACGATATCAAGCTGTGACGCACTGGGATCATAAAGTGGAAACCCTGTAATTGCCCACTCCTGCTCAAGCGTCCCCGAGTCATCGGATGGCTGTGAGCCAATCACGCATATCGATCTGGGAAGCCTGCCGCGCTGCCTGTACATCTTGCTTCCGTCCTGGCAGGTACTGTTAGTTTTCAACACGTTCCCAATCGTGACTCGAGCATGACGTTGTATCGAGATGTTTGATGAGTCAGGATGGACAATATGCGGTTGAGTCGTGATTTGCGTTGGTTCGCCCATTAACCTGAAGTCGATGATTTCATACCCGGACTCATTCTTTGCCGCTACCAGAGCAATCTCTTGTGGCAATGTTTGCGGCGAGAGTCGACCCTGGGGATCGCCAAGAAGCAGATTTCCGCCATTGAGCTGCACGAGCATTACAGGATCATTTAACCACAATACTGTACCCGTGGTTGCGATCGTGTCACCAGAAGCAACGTTCCAGACTTCATCGGCAGTCATCGGCTTTAATACTGGGTCGGGCAGCGTTTCAAAGGTGATTTCAGCAAATGAGCTGCTGTAGGTGATCGACCCGTTCAAAGCGTTGAATGCATATACTCTCAGCAACCACTTCTGCCCAAGCGGCAGTCCGTTGATGGTCAATATCCGGTCTTCGGCATCAGCCAGGACATAGGTCGCTTCGCCAATCCGGTCACCTTGGGAGTATTGGTTGCCATGGCGATAAAACACATCATCTTCAGGTCGTTTCGGCTCGATGCCGTACGGGGTAACCGCAAACAAAAGCAAGGACGTGTCGGGCTCAGATACTGAAATGGCGACGGAATTCATGCTCTTTTGCTGCACGGTCATATCCAAGTCTGGCATCACGGGTTCTGCAAGCCTAGGGATGGCGATATCCAAGTAGGGATGGTCCGGCCTTGAGTATCGTGCCAGGGAATCGGGCCCTGCGACGGCGATGGCCCAAAAGCGATAACGTGAACCTGGACGCAATCCACCGATCAAAAACGGGCGATGACCGGATGATCTGCTGTTGTATCGAAATTCTGTGCCGTCCAACTGTTCCAATCCGGTTGAGTCTGACAGCTGCGGTTGCACTGAACCTAAGGGTGCATAGACGACAACGTCGAACCCACTTGATGCGACATGAACCTCCAAGGAGTCAGGTGCTATGATGCGATGATGCGTAATGACCGGCATCGCCGGTGGCTCGTAGGGTGTGGCAAACTCAACCGGACGGCTGCATGCATATGCTTCACCCACAAAACCGCAATGCGATGTTCGATATTGGGTTGCGGGTTCCAACCCAAGAAGACGGAACTCGTCGATCAGGTCGGAAACCGGGTAGAATTTCTCTTCCACATTTCCTTTAGATTCCAATATCAGCGACTGTCTGCTTGGCCATTTACCGATGGCCGATATCCATTTTCCGGTTAATGACACCCCAGCATCTGAATTATCCGACAGCTGTGGATCACCCATCAAGGGAAGTGACCCATCGAAATAATTACCGTAAAGCTTTACATCGTCCAATCGGGACGTTCCCGATCTGGAGATTGAATTTCCATTAAGTGCTACATCCTCGAGCGGGGTAATCAACAGCTTCACCAAAGATTGATTGAGGCATGGTGCTGGCAGTTCGACACTCTGGATTGTAGAAGTTGCCCACACCGACGCTGCCTCGACGATCTTACTACTGGTGTACATCTGGTTTTGAGCTTCGCAAATGACCTGGAATTTAGCCGGACCGGAAGCGGATGATATTACCCGGAGTTCGATGTATGCGAGCGACAGTCCATGTGTGGTCAGCGTCAACATCCATGCCTTTTCGAGGTGTGGCGCATGCCATTGGTCCGCGTAGGATGCCTTGCCTGTTCGACCCGTCGCATACCCTCGATCGCGCGCTCCAACTACGGTGATTGCGACGTTTTGATGCTCCCAGACAGAGTATGAGGGGCTACTCGACTCCAAGTCGAAATCCCATTCGCCCAACAGGCGTCCTTTGTTTGGGTCGGGCCAATCTGCTTCCCAAACGGCAACTGGCTGCTTTTGAACCGATTGAAGCCCTACGGGCCCGTCAATTGCAAATGCGATGACGTACCTGCTTCCGACTAGGTCCCGGCTGATTGTGCAGGGTGCTGCCATGCACCCAGAGTCGTCGATCCCAACTGAAGTTTTCTCGCCGTCGATATAGTGCAAAATGTCGGAAGTTGATGGAATTTGATCGGCAACAAGCACTTTGACTGAACCTGCCAAGGGTGTGGCCCACGTAAATATGACTTCATCGAAGGTTACAAGCTGAGCTCGAAAACTCTCGATGGGCGGAGGGCTTGGGGCCCTGGTTTGGAAAATGACCACTTCCTGTGCGTCCTCAAGGTAGTTTTCCCTGCCGCCTTCCCCGTTAAATTCAAGTGCGGTCAGCATGATGTGTTCAAGTGGCTTGAGTCCAAGTACGATGGCTTGGTCTTCCGAGCCGCTCCAAAGCACACGGCATCCATTTTTTGTCAACCCTGCGACGTGGATGTTCGGATGGGCGTTGTATGTTGCGGATGTATCCGTTTCACAACGAGTCACACCGTCGGGCAACGCCGCAAGGATGCTATAGTCGCCATTGCCACGTTCCCAAGTTACACGCATCGACGTGTCAGATCGCGCGATTAGCTCGATATTTCGAGCCTGCACTGTAGGCTTCTCTGCATAGGGTGGAGGCTCCGGGGGTGTAGTATCATCATCGTCGTCATTGTCTTCGACGATGTAGACCCTAATCTCTTCCAATCCCCATTCGTCCCTCGAACCAGTGCCGGAGCCGTCCCGCATCAACCAGCGGATGTACAATGTGCCGCTGCCGCCTGCGACACCTGTTGGCAACGAAGCCGATGCAGTCTGTTTTGTCCACGCGACGCCAACCTCTGCGGCGGCCGGGGTCATAAACCCTCCCCCGTTTGAGGCAACAAAATTGACTCCGTCCGTTGACCATTCCAACTCGATCAAGGTACTTCTTCCCTGGTCGTTGTAGTACCACATGTCGTAGGAGACACCCACAGCGGAGGCAGTGAGGCTATTGCCACGTTGGATCTTTAATATTGCCGAGCCCGGTGCCAAGTCTGTACCGGTTGGTTGGAATCCAAGGAGTCTGACATCGGCCGCCGGAGCGAAAGCATAGACCCCGCCCGTAATCACACGTCCAGTACTCACACCCCTGCCAAAGTCGCCACCCAGTCTCGTTTCACCGAAATCCATTGCCCCATCCGACAGTCCGCTTACAATCCAAGACCTTGAGTCGAGCATTCCGTCGGCGATCTCCGGGGCAAATCCAAGGCCCGCCCAACGGTCGAACCGCACGGTGAGCGTATCGCCGGAAAAAACCTCCTGAGCGAGCGTGATTGAGTTAACGTTCGGCAAGAGGGCAACCAAGAGAAGGAGTGCAGACGCTTTCATATGCGTAGAAGGAGGCTTGAGTTAATTTGGGTTCTCTTGTTGTCTCGTATGCGGTCGTTACCCGATCCAATATAGTATTGATGAGGCATGTGGGTCCTAGCCATTTTAAGCCTCAGATCAACGCTTTGGCTGGGCTTGTACGTCACCAATACGTAATGGCGGCTGCCCTCACCCTGATACGATGGCAATGCTGAGGCCAGCCCCACATCGGGTTCCCAAGTGTACAACCTGGAATCGTGGCTGTCTGAATTAAAGATGGTAACCCGTGCCTGCAGGCGAGTTTTGGACGAAATCCACCAGCTCAGGTCCTGGTGAATCAAGTAACCGTTATCGGCTGCACTTGAATCCGTTGTCGCCCGCACCCATTCGGCACGAGTTACCCAAGTTGCACGAGGCAACAAGCTTGTGATCATGTCAATCTTCACATTTGTCCGAGATGCGGAATATTGCTTGCGATAAATGCGACCAAATGTGTCGGTCGCATCCGTTTCTTCGTCTCTCGATCTCTGACGGACTGCCGAATGCACCTGTGTGATACCAAAGTCTCGTTCGAGTTTGACCCCAAAATCTGTCCCCGATGTCGGCATGAAGTCAGTGCTCCGGGGTCGGAGGCTTGCATACACATCGTGGTACACCATGAACCGTGCCCTCCTGTTCGGGCTGTAGTTCAGGCTCGAAAACCATCCCTTCTCATTGGTTGGCCTACCCGACCAACTGCTCAACGGTGCCCCGTATGGCGAGTGAAACCTGTCGCCATAGAATCTGACCGAAGACGACACCTCGAGCAGATCAAACACCGTCGACTCCACCGCGACAATGGCTGCCTTGCCGGCATCATTATCTGTGGCCACTTCGGCTTGCATCGACCCTCCTCCGAACTCAATCCGGAAGTCTGAACTGATGATTCCAAAACGCCGGCCTTCTAATCCAGTGTAGCCAAAAGGCGTCTTCGTGGGTTTGATGTGAGCTGTGGTGGCGGCTGTCCAGGCTGCAATCCCAAGATGATATCCCTTTTGATGGATTACACCCCTTGCTCCGATCAATTTGACGGAAAAATTATCCCTACGACCAATCTCTTCCTCGGTTCGAAAGGAGGGTTCCGACACACTCCATCTTACGCCGTTGCTGTCGGCAATGGTACCCGTGTACGACCGGTTCGAGGCCCATATCATCGTTTGTATTGCGTTTCCGAAGCTCAGACCGATCCCTGTGTGTCCTATCGAGTAGGACGACCCCGAATACGGGGATATGGCACTTTTGGGCGTCCGAAATTGGGTTGCATCAAAGCCTTTTTTGGGAGCTCGGCCGGCACTCATCGACAAACCCATTCCATAGGCAACCTTGTAGTTTCCCAAAACGACATTGCTGAATCCCGGCAAATCGGAAAGCCCGAAGTGGGAAACCTCAACGATAGGACGACTCGTCATTCCAATTGCCCCGGGCGCACCTCTAAACTGTGTGCCGGCAGAAAATCGTCGGGATCGCACAACGAATCGCTGGTACCGCTCCCACGGCGGTCCCGGATACACACGTTCCCGATCAGGCAGGTCGTCACGGTATCCGTCAGCTTTTTCGAGTGTGCCCCTGACGCGGGAGAGCGATTCAACCTTGAGCTCGGCGGTCCAGAAAGCCGGCTGCAATATGGTGTCTCGGATAAGGTCGGTATGTGATCCGAGCGTCACATAGGGCTGAATTCTAGACCATGCGCTCAAAGGAATTCCAGGCATGGAATTCAGTTGGTCGCTTGTTGTGAACCCTCCAAGCCTTTCGCGTTGGCGAAGAATTGCCCTTGCATATGCCGGACGCATGGCCGGTATCTGCATGAGCGCCTCGTAGGACGCGGCGTTCACTTTAACAGGGTTTCGGTTGAGCTCATCGAGAATCAAAAGCACGTCTTCAATTTCGTCGTCGGTCGACTCCTCATCGACCGATATCGCATTCATTTCAGCTACTTGGTCCGTTTGGTGAAACGCATTGTGATTGCTTGCGGGGCCTATGTGTTCACGTAGACTGGAGCACGCTGCCAAGAGCAACAGTGCCGAATATGAAAAACAGCGCATCATTGCACGAGCCTCCCGATCCAGTAATTTTGACGCCACCCCAATGGTTCGTCGGTGATCTTCGCCATGGTCACTCCTGTGAGAAATCCGCCCCTGTCAATTCGCATTCCGATCTCAAAACGCGAAGGCATGGTTCCGGCTCCAAGGCTGACCGCAAGGATCTGGTGGGGTTTCCATAGCAGGACGCCCCTGTAGTCGATGGGGAACTGGTCGCTCGCGACCAAGCCCCCTCCCACCGACATATTTGGGAGAGGCGTATGAAACAGGGCTATATCGGCGAAACGCTCAATCGGGTCGCCGCCAGTCATCCAATTGGATCCGATCACATTTTGCAGACTTGCTACGAGAAGCACGTCAACCGGTATTACTTTTTGAAGATGACCACTCAGTAGCACTGCTTTGTCGTTTCTGTAGGGTTTTTGCAGTTGGAGCACCCACAACTCGGCCTTTACGCCAGCTGAAATGCCCTTTGTGGCATGCTGTGCAGACACCTGAGAAATCCAATGCCGCATTTGGCTCCACCCTAAGACACTCCCACCCAATGCGAATGATGTGCGCGACCGTTTGAAGCCTGCATGAACCCATGGCTCATCCAACTCTTTCAGGCCGAAGGAGCGATGAACTCCGCTGACAAACCAAAACCTTCCGTCAGGGTGGCTCCAAGCACGACTTGCCCCACCGAATTCCAGCATTTCAGCTGCCAAGGATGCCGGGTTGCCTTGGGCATCCTGCCCGTGTAAGGGTTGCGTCGTACATACGCAGGACCACATCATCATCGTTATAAGCCGAAAACGAACCGGGCACAGGTGGCACCGTTTCATGGGATGGTCGATATGTGTACCTTTAGTCGTATGCATGGCTATACTCATAAGAGCCACGAGAAAGCAATTCCTTACATGCGAAATCGCATTTTTTACAACTTTTTTTTCTTGCTGGTCCTTGTGGGGCTGCACAGCTCAGCCTTTGCCCAAGAAATCAAGGCGGTTGTGACCCTCGACAAGTCGCAGTTGACCGGAGCAACCGGCATCAACTACGTCGACGACATAAAATCGGTGATCGAGCGGTACATCAACGAGCATAAGTGGACCACCGACACCTACAGCGAGGAAGAGCGGATTGTGATGAACATCCAGGTCACCCTCCTGTCGATCGACGGAAACTCCAACTTTGAGACTGCGCTCATCGTCACTGCCGAACGTCCCATATACAATTCGACGTCCCAAAGCATGCTCTTCCAGTTTTCGGAGCCTTCCTGGAAGTTCAACTACACGCCGAACAGGACACTCCTGAACGACCCGTTGCAGTATGACGATTTCGCGACGATGCTCGACTACTACACGTTGCTGGCTCTCGGCTACGATGGCGACTCGTTTGCGGAACTGGGTGGATCCCCCTTCTTCAGACGTGC
>CAYZWQ010000001.1:0-6052 GCA_964481355.1 uncultured Chitinophagales bacterium | reverse complement strand
TGCCCAGAACATCGTGGATGTTGCTTCGGCCGCGGGTGGAACGGGCTGGTCGAGCAGTACTTCAACGTTGAGAAACCGCTACTTTCTGATATCGCGCCTCAACGACCCCAACTACGACCGCTTCCGCCGTGCCTACTATCAGTATCACCGTCGCGGTTTGGATGTGTTCATCGACAACCAGGCTACGGCCCGCACCAATGTCATGGAGGCACTGCGTTCGATTTATGAGAACAAGCGGCAAACTGCCGACACCTTTGTCTTCGACATGTTCTTCAATGCCAAATACCGTGAACTCACGGGCATATTTGGTGATGCAGACCAACAGCAGCGCATCCAGGCGTATCAGCTGCTGTCCCAAGCAGATCCGTCGCATCTTACGGAGTATGATAAACTCAGATAAGTTTTTCCCTATATTCACACAGCATTGAATAAAAGCTGTGAAATTTTGGATCGTAAATCGTTTGTAAAGCTAGCCGGAATTGCATCTACAGGTATCGCGCTAAGCTCGTGTGCTCCTGTCCCAACTGCGAAAATAGGGACTGCTCCACTTGTCGTCGCAACTTGGGCCAACCGTGTCGCCGTCCAGACCGCGTGGGACGTTCTGAAACAAGGTGGGAGCGTGGTCGACTCTGTTGAAGCCGGTGCCCGCATACCTGAGGCCGATCCCAACGACAGATCCGTCGGCTACGGTGGCCATCCGGATCGCCGGGGGGTGATGAGCCTGGACGCCAGCATCATGGACGGAAAGGGGAACTGCGGGGCTGTTGCAGCCGTAGAGGGTATCATGCATCCGGTCAGCCTCGCCCGCATCGTGATGGAGAAGACCCCCCATGTGATGATCGCCGGGGAGGGCGCCCGTCTATTGGCTGCCGAACATGGCGTACCCTTCGAGAACATCTTGTCGCCCGAGTCGGAAGCCGATTTCAACAAATGGCGTGAAAGCCAAGGCGATTACACCCCGTTCGAACACCCGACAGATAACCACGACACGATCGGATTACTGGCCATCGGTGCCGACCGTGCAATGGCTGGTGCCTGCAGCACAAGCGGCATGGCCTATAAGCTGCCGGGGCGCGTTGGCGACTCGCCCATCATCGGTGCAGGACTCTTTGTGGACGACGAGGTCGGCGCAGCCACAGCCACCGGCAACGGCGAAGAAATGATCAGGATTGCAGGATGCCACCTTATCGTTGAGCTGATGCGAAACGGCGCCTCCCCACAGGCCGCATGCGAGGAGGCCATCGCTCGTGTGATAAAAAAGCACGGAGAATCGGCAAGAGACATCCTGGTATGCTTCCTTGCTACAAACGTCGACGGCGAAATCGGAGCATGGAGCACCCGGCCCGGATTCGAATACTGCGTTCTTTCAGCCGACCAGGAACTGACGGTAGTTAAAGTTGGGAATGCCTTTGGTATGTGAGTTCTCGAAATTCGCCCTTTGACAAGCAGTTTGGGAACCCATTACGTATCTTTCTCCTAGAGGCTGTTTTGACATTCTAAGAGAGGCTGGGGGAATTACTATGAAATCCATTCTGACAACGATGATACTGCTGTTATCGGTCGTATCATCCACGGCACAGGTCAGCCAAGTCACCGTATCCGGAATTGTACGAGTCGAGCAGGATCGCTCTCCACTCCCATACGTCAACGTCGTGCTGTTTCAGGGTCTCGACAGCGCGTTCGTGGCGGGTACCGTCACGAACAACACCGGACTGTTCACATTGCAGGCTGTCAAACCGGGCAACTACACGATGCGCCTATCGATCATAGGCTTCGAACGCAGGTACATCCCGATCCATGTCGGCAGTTTGTCCGCATTTCTGGATATCGGCACCCTGTACATGAAGGAGTCGAGCACACGCCTGGGCGACGTTACCATAACCGGCCAGCGCGATGCCATCGACGAGCAACTCGACAAGAAAAGCTACTCCCTGCAGGATAACATCAGCCAATTGGGTGGATCGGTTCTTCAGGCGATGCAAAACTTCCCTGGAATCACCATAGACCGGGAAGGCAAGGTCTTTCTGAGGGGCAGCGAAAATGTGGCCATCTTGCTTGACGGCAAGCAGACCGCCATCACAGGAGTGGGGGCGCAGACGGGGCTCGACAATATTCCGGCATCTGCCATTGAGCGGATTGAAATCATTACGAACCCTTCGGCCCGATTCGATGCCAGCGGCAACGCCGGGGTGATCAATATCATCTTCCGAAAAGAGAGCGATGAGGGGCTGAATGGCCGGGCGGGTTTCACGTTCGGATTGGGCGGACTCACGGAGCGACGGGCCAACTTCTCCGGAATGCGCGACCAGTACCGATTCAGCCCGAAATTGAACCCATCCCTGTCGGGGAACTACAAGAAGGGCGACATCAACCTGTTTGTTCAGTCCGACCTGCTGTGGCACAAAACCAACATGAAAAGCGAATTCACCGACAGGGTGTACCTCTCGGGCGAGGGCGTCACCCAACAGTTCCAGGAAAATCGGACGCAGCCGATCTTCAACTTCAAGACGGGCTTCGACTGGTATGTGAATCCATCCAACGAATTCAGCTTTTCCTTGCTGTTCAATCATCGCGAGTACACCGACCTCGGAGACATCCCCTACCTGAATACGGTTACCAGGCAACAGAACCGCTTCTGGAAGTACTATGAGAATGAGGTAAACCAGACACTTTTTGCCACTGCCACCCATGCCTTCGCCTTTATTCAGCCCGGCCACAAGCTTGTCACCTCCCTGAATTACTCCTACAGGCACAAGGACGAAGTGTTCTACTTCGATAACATTCTGCCGAGTTTTACAGGAACCGACACCACGAGCCTGATTGCCGACGAGCACATCTGGGATTTCACAATGGATTACACCAAACCGTTGCGTTCGGGCCGTCTTGAGTTGGGAACCAAACAGCGAAGTCGAGTCTTTCCAAACGACATCATGTTTGACCCTGGATTCAACTCGATTCTAGATCCGGGCCTGGCCGGTACGGCCGAGTACCGCGAGTGGCTGTCGGCAGGATACGCGAACATGGTATTCGAACGTGACCGACTGCAGCTCGAGGGCGGACTGCGGCTCGAGTATGTGGAGGTCGACTACCTCGTCGACCCCACCCACCGCGTGTATGAAAGCGACGGCTTCAGCTACCTCGACCTTTTCCCCAGCCTGCGCGCCACGCGCCTGCTGCCCGGAGATGTACGGCTTTCGGCGCATTACAACCGACGTGTGGACCGGCCGGAAGAGAGTGCCCTTCGTGTGTTCCCGACCTATGCAAACCCTGAAATCTTGGTTTTGGGAAACCCTGGCCTGGAGCCTCAGTTCACCCAAAGCATGGAGCTGGGCATCCGTAAGGCTTGGGCAGACGGGTATATATCAAGCGTGGGCTACCATCGCATCACCGATAACCTGATGACCCGTATCATCACACAGGTGCCTGGAACCGAGCTTCTCACCTCGGTCTCTCAGAATGCCGACAAGGGTTGGAACACCGGCTTTGAAACGGTTCTTTCGCAGCGCTTTGGGGATTCGTTCAACTTGAATGCCAGCGCAAATCTCTATCAAAATCGGATCGGGGATTTCACCATTGTGAACGCATACCCCAGCAATGTGACCTTCAGCAGGGGTGAAGAATCGAACTATACCGGCAATGTGAAGCTGAATGGCCTATTTAGACTGGCCTCAGGGTTCGACCTCCAAGTCACGGGCACCTACTTGGCTGCCGACATCATTCCACAAGGAAAAATCCTCCCCCGCTATTCCATGGACATCGGGATGAATTGGAAGGTTCAGGGTGGCCAGGGCGAGCTCTTTCTAAATGCCAGCGACCTGTTCTCTACATTGGTCACCGAGCAGGAACTTGAGGGGACCGGGTTCGTGCTGCGCTCTAAAGACTACTACGAAACACAGGTTGTACGCATCGGATATCAATACAGGTTTTGAGCCGTCGGCCTGAAAGTTAGCTGTTGGGGTTTTGGGATATCTGATCTACATTCCCTGAAGTGGGGTCTTTGGGACCCGTGTCGCATCTATTCAATTAATTGTATATGTCATGATTCGATTTGTGTGTCGGTCGCTGCGTCTTGCGTTCACTGCGGCGTTTCTGGTGGGTTCGTTGAGTGTGATTGGAATAGCCCAAGAATCTGAATCACAGGGAACTGATTCGCTAAAAATTACAAAGCATGATAAAGATCTGCCCATGAATCCAGACCGAGTGGTGTCGTTCACGACGCAGGAGGGCTCATGGATGTCGATCGATGTGAGTCCAGATGGGAAGACAGTGGTATTCGACATGCTCGGCGACCTGTTCACCATGCCGATATCTGGTGGCAAGGCCGAGCGCCTCACCACGGGGATGGCTTTCGACACACGGCCAAGATTCAGCCCCGACGGAAAGAGCCTGCTGTTCACGTCCGACCGCGACGGAGCCGAGAACCTTTGGGTGATGAACCTTGAGACAAAGGAGCCGAAACAGCTCACCAAGGGCGACAACAACAACTACCCATCGGCAGATTGGACACCTGACGGTCTGTACGTCGTTGCGGCAAGGGGCCGCATGCAGGTTAAGTTGTGGTTGTTTCATATCGACGGGGGCGGCGGTGTCCAACTCACGAAGGGCGCCGATTCATGGAAGACCATCGATCCGGCAGTGAGTCCAGATGGGCGATATGTCTATTTTTCGCAGCGCACCGGTGCATGGAACTACAATGCGCAACTCCCACAGTACCAGATCGGCTTGTTTGACCGTGAGGACGGATCCACACAAACATTGACGTCGCGCTACGGGTCGGCCTTCACGCCGGTTTTGTCTCCCGACGGCAAATGGATGGTGTACGGTTCCAGGTTCGAGACGGAGACGGGCTTGGTCATTCGAGAACTCGCGACCGGCGATGAGCGTTGGCTCGCCTACCCGATACAGCGAGATGACCAAGAGTCGATCGCAACCATGGGAGTGCTCCCTGGGATGTCGTTCACACCCGACAGCAAGGAGCTTCTTGCCACATGGGGTGGGAAATTCTGGCGCATCCCTGTTTCTGGCAGTGAGGCGACGTCCATCCCCTTCGAGGCAGACGCCGAAATCCATCTCGGACCCATGGTTGAATTTAAGTATCCAATTTCTGACGACAAGCAAGCCGTTGCGACACAGATTCGGGATGCAGTTCCTTCGCCAGATGGCAAACAACTGGCCTTCACGGTGCTCAACAGGCTCTATGTGATGGAGATGCCTTCAGGAGAGCCACGCCGCGTGACCAATGCCAGCCATACCGAGGCGCAACCGGCATGGTCACCAGACGGCAAATCGTTGGTTTGGGTGACATGGGATGGCAATGAGGGCCATCTTTACAAGATTCAGCCGTTCGCGCGCGGCGCTCAGCCTTTGAGACTGTCGTCGATGCCGGGGCTGTACACACAGCCAGCATGGTCGTACAACAGCGACCGCATCGTGATGCTGCGAGGTTCGAGCCGCAGCTATCAGCAGTCTTCAGGGCCCGGAGCCTTTGGTTCCTCAGAAGACATCGTGTGGATTTCGTCGAACGGAGGTGAGGCGACGTTTATCAGTAAAGCATCGGGTCGCAGTAACCCGCATTTTGTCAAATCAAACGACCGCATCTACATGAACCAGGGTGCCCAAGGCCTGATTTCAATCCGTTGGGACGGCACCGACCAGAAATCGCATGTGCGCGTGACGGGTATAACGACGTTCGGAATGATGGATTTTGAGGGCTACATCCGTGACCACGCATCCGGCGACGGTCACGACCATGCCATGAAACCGCAACTGCTCCCCGATCCGAAATACATGATGGAGCCGCAAACACCCACATCTGCCACATGGCTGAGAATGGCCCCCGAAGGAGATCAGGCACTTGCGCTGATCAACAACGACATCTATACCGTGACCGTGCCGATGGTCGGCGAAGCTCCCACCATTTCGGTGTCGAACCCAAGCAATGCATCATTCCCCTCCCGCAAGCTCACTGAAATCGGCGGTCAGTTCCCAGCATGGTCATCCGATGCCAAGAACGTGCACTGGTCAATAGGCAACGCACACATCATTTATAACC